>DATFVU010000361.1:0-3050 GCA_035260145.1 Candidatus Polarisedimenticolia bacterium
ATGGTCGCGGCGGACGGGTCGGGCGGCGCGGACACGCGGTATCGTCCTCCAGGGATCGAGGGCACGGCGCGGGAAGCACCGCGGCGACATTATAGCCGCGCAACCCGCTCGGCGCGGGCGCTCCCCGTGGCGCGGCGCGCGGGGTCCGAAGCGCGATTTCTTGACACGCTGCGGGGCCGGCGGTACACTCCCGGGCTTATCCGGGTTATCGAATCGAGGCAGGAGACCCCGTGAACACTGGACGCGGACGCGCCTTGGCGATTCTCACGCTTGCAGCCGCGGCCCTGCTGGTCGTTTCCTGCTCCAGGTCGGGCGGCGGCGAATCGCCCGCGGCGCAGGCGACACCCGCGTCCCCCGCCGCCTCGCCCTCCCCCGCGGCCGAGCCGGCGAAGCCGGCGGAATCCGCCAGTCAGGATTCCGGAACCCTGGCGCCCGAGCTGAGGCCGGAGAACGCCGCGGGCGCGGTCAAGGGCGTTCCCGCCTCGACGAACACCGCTCCCATCGTCGCCATCGCCAACTACTTCACGGACCTGCCCGGCGTCGACATCGCGGGGCTGAAACCCGGGCAGAAGGAGAGATTTCTCCAGCGCGTCAACAGCGAGATCTGCTCGTGTGGCTGCAAGAACGACACGCTGGCGCACTGCTACGTCAATGATCCGCACTGCCGCGCGGTGAAAGGGCTGGTCCAGAAGGTCTACGACGAGGTGAAGACGGCCAGGTGACGTCCGCGGACTGAGGGGTCGCAGATGAAGCTGTACGAGATCGCCGACATACGCAACCTCGGAATCATCGGGCACGGCGCCAGCGGCAAGACCTCCCTCACGTCCTCCCTTCTCTACTCCTCGGGCACGGTGAACCGGCTGGGCCGGGTCGATCAGGGGACCACCGTCACCGACTTCGACGAGGAGGAGATCGCCCGCAAGGTCTCGATCTCGTCCGCCCTCTGCTACCTCGAGTGGAAGAAGACCAAGATCAACATCGTGGACACGCCCGGCTACGGCGCCTTCATCGCCGACGCAAAGGCGGTGCTGCGCGTTCTGGACGGCGCCCTGGTCGTGGTGGACGGCGTGGCCGGCGTCGAGGTGCAGACGGAGGAGGCGTGGGGATACGCCGGCGAGTTCGACCTGCCCCGCCTGCTCGTCGTCAACAAGCTGGATCGCGAGAACTCCTCGTTCGCGCGCGCGCTCGAATCGATCGGGCGGGCCTTCGGCCGGCAGGCGGTCCCGATTCAGATCCCCCTCGGCGCGGAGAAGACCTTCACCGGGGTCGTGGACCTGGTGGCGAACAAGGCCACGGTCTACGAGCGGGACGACAGCGGCAAGAACCGCGTGACCGACGTGCCGCCGGATCTGGCGGATGCGGTGAAGGAGGCGCGCGAGTCCCTGATGGAGATGGTCGCCGAGGTGGACGACGGCCTCATGGAGAAATTCTTCGAGAGCGGGAGCCTGACGCAGGAGGAGCTCGTCAAAGGCCTCGCCCGGGGAGTGAAAGAGAAGAAGATCTTCCCCGTGCTATGCGCGTCCGCCCTGGCGAACATCGGAGCGCACCCGCTTTTGGATGCGTGCGTCGCCTTCCTGCCGCATCCCGACGAGCGCGGTCCCTTCCGGGGCGACAATCCCCGGACGAAGGCGCCCGCCGAGCGCCGCGGGACGTTCGACGAGCCCCATTCGGCGTTCGTCTTCAAGACCATCGCCGACCCTTACTCAGGAAAGATCTCCTTGTTCCGCGTCTACTCGGGCTCCCTCAAGTCCGACTCGACCGTGTACAACGCCACGCGGGACGTGCAGGAGCGCTTCGGCTCGATCCTGATCCTGCAGGGAAAGGAATCGCAGCCGGTGACCGAGGTGCGGGCGGGCGACATCGCGGCGGTTCCCAAGCTGAAGGAGACCTCGACCGGCGACACGCTGGCGGACAAGGCCCAGCCCATCGTCTATCCCGCCGTCTCCTTCCCCGAGCCCTCGATCGCCTTCGCGTTGCAGCCGAAATCGCGCGCCGACGAAGAGAAGATCTCCTCCGTCCTGCCGCGGCTGGTGGAGGAGGACCCGACGATCCGGTTCCGGCGCGACGGGCAGACCCACGAGCTGATCATCGCGGGCAACAGCGATCAGCACGTCGAGGTCACGCTGGCTCGGATGAAGAAGAAATTCGGGGTCGAGGCGATCCTGCACGCTCCCAAGGTCCCCTACTTCGAAACGATCAAGAAGAAGGCGGAGGCCCAGGGCAAGCACAAGAAGCAGACCGGAGGCCACGGTCAGTACGGCGACTGCTGGATCCGCCTCGAGCCGATGGCGCGCGGCGCCGGCTTCGAGTTCAAGGACGAGATCTTCGGGGGCGCCATCCCGAAGAACTTCATCCCGTCCGTCGAGAAGGGGATTCAGGACGCCCGCATGCTGGGTTTCCTGGCCGGCTACCCGGTCGTCGATTTCCGCGTCGTCCTGTTCGACGGCTCGTACCACGACGTCGACTCGTCCGATATCGCCTTCAAGATCGCCGGATCTCTGGGATTCAAGAAGGCGATGGAGGAGGCGTCGCCGACGCTCCTCGAGCCGATCATGGAGGTGGAGGTCACGGCTCCCGGACAGTTCATGGGCGACCTGATGGGCGACCTGAACTCGAGGCGAGGCCGCGTCCTCGGCGTCGAGGCCAACGGGCACAACGAGGTCATCAAGGCGAACGTACCGATGGCGGAGATGCTGACCTACGCGTCGATCCTCAAATCGATCACCGGCGGGCGGGGCTCCTATCGCATGAAGATGTCACGCTATGAGGAAGTCCCGGCTCATCTCCAGACAAAGATCGTCGCCGCCCACAAGGCCGCCAGGGAAGGGAGCGGCGCGCACGCGCCTCACTGAAGCGCCCCTGCCCCGTTCGGTCCCCGCCCCCACTGAGTCGGAACGTCCGGCATGCCCATCAGGGCCCGGAGCCGTATCGGGCCGGGACGCTCCGTCAAGAGGCGCGGCAGACCCCGCAGCTCCACCTCCAGATCGCGGCGGGCGCCCTGCCCCAGGAGCTGGAGGGCCACACGCGCCAGGAACGCTTGATCGCACGTG
>DATFVU010000362.1:0-3070 GCA_035260145.1 Candidatus Polarisedimenticolia bacterium
GAGTCCGAGGTCCGCCTCTTTCTCCGGGAGGCTCCATGCCGCACCTTGCGCCGCCGGAGCATGCGCGCCGGCGGGAAACAGAAAGCCCGATCGATCGGAATCATCTCGTCGCACGGTACCGCAGCAATCGGGAGCGATCACGCCTCCTGTTCGATCTGCTGACCGACGAGGACGCGCATTACAGCCAACCCATCCCCCTCAGGCATCCGTTCGTCTTCTACGAGGGGCACGTGCCCGGGTTCAGCTTCAACACGCTGGTGAAGACCGCCCTCGGCGGGGCCAGCATCGATCCGGCGCTGGAGGGGTTGTTCGCGCGTGGCATCGACCCTCCGACCGACGGCGTGACCGCGCCGGATGCCGCGCGCAACCGCGAGCTCTGGCCGAGCCGCCAGGTGGTGCGGCAGTTCGCGCAGGCGGCGGACGAACGGGTGATCGAAGCGCTGACGCAGGGTGACATCGATCGCCCCGGCCACGCGCTGCTCGATCGGGTCGAGGCGGTGTTCGTGATCCTCGAGCATGAAGTCATGCACCAGGAGACGCTTCTGTACATGCTGCACCGGGTGCCGTACGGACTGAAGCGTTCGCCCTCTGGATATTCGCCGCGCGTCGACGGCGCGTCTCCGTCGGCGAGCTGGATCGAGATCGGTCCGGGGCGCGCGACGCTGGGGATCGATCGGTCGGCGACCGTCTACGCGTGGGACAACGAATGCCCGCGCCACACCGAGCCGGTGCCCGCCTTCGTCATCGAATCCGGCAACGTGACCAACGCGGCCTTCATGGAGTTCGTCGCCGCCGGCGGCTACAGTGAGCCACGCTTCTGGCGTCCAGACGACTGGGACTGGGTGCGGCGCGAACACATCCGGCATCCGCTGTTCTGGGAACGCCGGGAGGGAGACTGGACCTGGCGCGGCCTGTTCGAGTCGATCCCGCTGCCGCCCGCCTGGCCGGTCTACGTCAGCCACGCCGAGGCGGAGGCCTACGCGCGCTGGCGCGGCGCCAGGCTTCCGACCGAGGCGGAGTTCCAGCGCGCGGCGTGCGGAACACCCGGGGGAGAAGAGCGCGCGTTTCCCTGGGGTGCTATGGCGCCGGACGCACGCCTTCACGGCGTCTTCGACTTCACGAGCTGGGATCCGGAACCGGCTGGCAGCCATCCCGGTGGACGCAGCGCCTGGGGCGTCGACGATCTGGTCGGCAACGGCTGGGAGTGGACGAGCACCCCCTTCGCTCCCTTCGAGGGGTTCCGGCCGCAGGCCACCTATCCGGAATACTCGGCCGACTTCTTCGACGGCGATCACTTCGTCATGAAGGGGGCATCGCCGGCGACGGCGCGGGAACTGCTGCGGCCAACGTTCCGTAACTGGTTCCGGGGGCGCTATCCTTATATGTACGCCACGTTCCGGTGCGCGAGGGATCGCGCGTGACGCCGACGACGCTGTGGACGCCCGCCGCGGCCACGCCCGGGTCGGCGCGTGGAATCGCGGACGAGGTCCGGCACTTCCTGACGCAGCGGCCGCGACAGCTCCCTTCGCACTATCTCTACGACGATCTGGGGTCGGCCCTCTTCGAGGCCATCTGCCGGCTGCCGTGGTACCCGCTGACGCGCGCCGAGCTCCGCCTGCTCGAACGGCACGCGCGCGAGATCCTCGACACCGATGTGACGACGATCGTCGAGCTGGGCCCCGGGAGCGGCGCCAAGCTGTCGGCCCTGATCGCGGGCGCCGGAAACGACCGCGGGCGCCTCGATCTGCACCTGGTCGACGTGTCGGAGAGCGCGCTCGCCCAGGCGGGGCGGGCGCTCGAGGGACACGGGAACGTCCGGGTCCTGACGCACCGGACGACGTACGAGATCGGCCTCCGGGAGTCTGGCCTGGCGCGCTCCGCTCCTGGACGCCGTCTGGCTCTGTTCCTCGGCTCGAACATCGGCAATTACGATCCCCCGGGGCGCGACGCGTTCCTGGCATCGGTGCGGTCGTCGCTCGAGCGCGGCGATGCGTTCCTGCTGGGGGTCGACCTCGTCAAGCCGGAGGTGGATCTGCTCCTGGCCTATGACGACCCGCTCGGCGTGACCGCCGCCTTCAATTTGAACCTGCTCGCGCGGATCAACTCTGAGCTGCAGGGCGACTTCGATCTGCGTGGATTCACCCATCGCGCGATCTGGAACGAGGAGCGCTCGCGCGTCGAGATGCACCTGATGAGCGACCGCAGGCAACGCATCGCCGTCCGTGGCGCGGACCTGGCGTTCGTGATGGAGCCGGGCGAGACGATCTGGACGGAGAGCTCGTACAAATGCCGGCCGCCGGACATCGACTCGATGCTGGAGCGCGCCGGCTTTGGCGTCCGCGCGCAGTGGATCGACGCCGTCGGTCGGTTCGCCCTCACCCTGGCGCAGGCCGTTTAGTCGATCGATCGCGTCGACGGCGCGCCGCCGCGTTCCGGCGCCGTCCCCTTCTCGAGGGCCGTCCGGTCCCAGCCGCCCAGCCGCGCCGCGGTCTCGTACGTGCTCGCGACGAAGTCGAGGACGGCCGCGTCGGGAGAGGAGGACCGGCGCACCGCCGCGTAGGGCAGGATCCACTCGCGCAGGACCGGGTGATAGGCGGCCTCGGCCGGCCGGATCGATGCCTCGGGGCACCCCGCCGGCTCCGGATAGGCGTAGGCGTAGAACGCCGGCTCGGCGACCGGCCCGCCGCCGTTCCCCGGCCAGAAGCCCGCGCTGATGCACTCGTGCGAGTAGGCCTCCCGCGTCACCCAGTCCGGCAGGTTCGGCAGGCCGCCGGGGTGCGGCGGGGCCGGCCGGCCGGAGAAGCGCGTGCACGCGAGATCGAAGGCGCCCCACCAGAAATGCACCGGACTGCTCTTGCCCAGGAACCTTCCCCGGAACTCCTTCAGGATCCGATCGGCCCTGGAGAGGATGCGCCAGAACCGCCAGGCCGCGTCGGCGTCGTAGGAGCGGTGCACCTCGTCCCTGTCGTACGGCAGGGGATTCGGGACCTCGTTCGGCACGGGACGGATCCGAAGCTCGATCCCGAGCGAACCGAGCATGTCCATGTAGCGGCGGTAGAACGCGGCCACG
>DATFVU010000363.1:0-3332 GCA_035260145.1 Candidatus Polarisedimenticolia bacterium
AGCTGGCCGACGAGCTGCGCATCAAGATGCGCAGCGAGAACTCGGTGCAGAAGAAGCTGAAGTACGCCAAGCGGCTGAAGGTGGTGGACAGCTTCCGCAAGTCGAACAACCAGCCGAACTGGATGATCCTCGACGTCATCCCGGTGATCCCGCCCGAGCTGCGCCCGCTGGTGCCGCTCGACGGCGGCCGCTTTGCGACATCGGACCTGAACGACCTCTATCGCCGCGTCATCAACCGCAACAACCGGTTGAAGAAGCTGATGGAGCTGAAGGCGCCCGACGTCATCATCCGGAACGAGAAGCGGATGCTCCAGGAGGCGGTCGACGCCCTGTTCGACAACGGACGGCGCGGCCGGGTGCTGCGCGGCACCAACAACCGCCCGCTGAAATCGCTCAGCGACACGCTCAAGGGGAAGCAGGGGCGCTTCCGCCAGAACCTCCTGGGCAAGCGCGTCGATTACAGCGGCCGCTCGGTCATCGTCGTCGGTCCGGAGCTGAAGCTGCACCAGTGCGGGCTGCCCAAGAAGATGGCGCTCGAGCTGTTCAAGCCCTTCATCTACAACAAGCTCGAGCAGGAGGGGCTGGTCTCCACGATCAAGGCGGCCAAGGAGATGGTGGAGCTGCAGAAGCCGAAGGTCTGGGACTTCCTGGAGGAAGTCATCCAGGAGCACCCCGTTCTGCTGAACCGCGCGCCGACGCTTCATCGTCTCGGCATCCAGGCGTTCGAGCCCGTGCTGGTCGAGGGGAAGGCGATCAAGATCCACCCGCTGGTCTGCACGGCCTTCAATGCCGACTTCGACGGCGACCAGATGGCGGTGCACATCCCGCTGTCGCCCAAGGCCCAGATCGAGGCCCAGATCCTGATGCTCAGCACGCAGAACCTCCTGTCGCCGGCCAACGGACAGCCGGTGGTCGTCCCGACTCAGGACATCGTCCTCGGCGTGTACTACCTCACCAAGCAGAAGCAGGGGGCCAAGGGGGAGGGTCGCATCTTCGGATCGTTCGACGAGGCGCTCCTGGCGCTGGATCTCGGGGAAGTCGAGCTTCTGACCGGCGTGCGCGTGCGCTATTCCGGCGAGCTGATGGACCTGACCACCGTCTACGACGATCAGGACATTCTGCACACGGACATTCAGGTGGTCGAGAAGCAGCTCATCGCCACCACGGTGGGTCGCATCCTGTTCAACGACCACCTGCCGGAGGGGGTGCCGTTCGTCAACGGCCTCCTGAAGAAGAAGGGGCTGGGTCAGCTGGTGCAGTTCTGCTACCTGCACTTCGGCAACGAGAAGACCGTGCAGATGGTGGACGAGCTCAAGACCCTCGGCTTCTATTACGCCACCAAGGCCGGCGTGTCGATCGGCATCGACGACATGGTGGTCCCGGCCGAGAAGGGGCGGCTGGTCGACGAGGCGCGCAAGTCCCAGATCCTGGTCGAGAGGGAATACACGGAAGGGGCGATCACGCCGGGCGAGCGCTACAACAAGGTCATCGCCATCTGGTCCGACGTCACCGAGAAGATCTCCGACGCGATGTTCAAGGAGATGCAGGAGATCGACCAGTCGGGCGGCGAGTTCAACCCTATCTACATGATGGCCGACTCCGGCGCGCGCGGATCGAAGCAGCAGATGCGCCAGCTGGCCGGGATGCGCGGTCTCATGGCGAAGCCCTCCGGCGAGATCATCGAGACGCCCATCACCTCGAACTTCCGGGAGGGGCTGAACGTCCTGCAGTACTTCATCTCCACGCACGGCGCCCGCAAGGGGCTGGCCGACACGGCGCTCAAGACGGCCGACTCCGGCTACCTGACACGACGTCTGGTGGACGTGGCCCAGGACGTGATCATCACCGAGGACGATTGCCAGACTCTCGAGGGGATCCACGTGACGGCGATCGTCGAGGGGGGCGAGGTCATCGAGCCGCTGCGCGACCGCCTCGTCGGACGCGTGTCCATGGAGGACGTCTACGATCCCCTGACCGGCGATCTGATCATCCGCGCGAACGAGGAGATCAACGAGGACATCGCCAACCAGATCCAGGGGGCGGGTCTCGAGAAGGGGAAGATCCGCTCGGTGCTCACCTGCGAATCACGCCGCGGCGTGTGCATCAAGTGCTACGGCCGCAACCTGGCGACGGGACGGAGCGTCGAGCTCGGCGAAGCCGTCGGCGTCATCGCGGCCCAGTCGATCGGCGAGCCGGGGACGCAGTTGACCATGCGGACCTTCCACATCGGCGGCACGGCGGCCGGCGGCTCGGAGCAGTCGCGCCAGGAGGCCAAGAACGCCGGCATCGTCACCTTCCTCAACCTTTCGACCGTGCGCAGCAAGGGCGGCGACCTGATCGTGACCAACCGCGCGGGCTCGCTGGTCATCCAGGACGCCAAGGGGCGCGAGAAGGAGCGCTACTCGATCGCCTACGGCGCCTCGCTCAAGGTGTCCGACGGTCAGTCGGTCGATCCGGGAGCTCTGCTCGTGGAGTGGGACCCCTACACCCTCCCGATCCTCACCGAGGTGGGAGGCCAGGTCCACCTCAAGGACGTGGTCGAAGGCGAGACCATGAAGGAAGAGGTGGACGAGGTCACCGGCTTCGCCCACCCCGTCATTCTGGAGTCGCCGGACGAGAAGAAGCAGCCGAAGGCGGTCATCAAGGATGCGAAGACCGGCAAGACGGTCAAGGAGTACCTCCTGCCGGCGAAGTCTCACTTGATGCTGCAGGACAAGGACACGGTGTCGCCCGGGACCGTCCTGGCCAAGATTCCCCGCGAGACCACGAAGACCAAGGACATCACCGGCGGCCTGCCGCGCGTCGTCGAGCTGTTCGAGGCGCGCCGCCCGAAGGAGCCGGCCGTCATCACCGAAATCGACGGCATCGTGCGCTACGGCGAGGTCGTCAAGGGCAAGCGGAAGCTCATCGTCGAGGACGCGGAGACCGGCGAGAGCCGCGAATACGAGGTCCCCAAGGGCGTTCACATCAACATCCAGGAAGGGGAGAGGGTGCGCGCGGGCGATCCGCTCATCGACGGGCCGCGCGACCCGCACGACATCCTGCGTGTCAAGGGGAAGGAGGACCTGCAGCAGTACCTGGTGAACGAGATCCAGGAGGTCTACAGGCTGCAGGGCGTCAACATCAACGACAAGCACATCGAGACCATCGTCCGCCAGATGATGCGCTGGGTGAAGGTGGAGGAAGTCGGAGACACCGAGTTCATCGTGGACGAGCAGGTGGACAAGTTCCGCTTCCAGTCCGAGAACGAGCGCGTGCTCGCCGAGAGCGGGCAGCCGGCCACCGGCCGGCCGCTGCTCCTCGGGATCACCAAGGCCTCGCTGTCGACCGAC
>DATFVU010000364.1:0-10393 GCA_035260145.1 Candidatus Polarisedimenticolia bacterium
GAGGGGACGGCGGCCATCGTGCGGGAGGGGGCGACCCTCAAGAATCTGGTGGACGAGTTCACGCGCTTCGCCCGCCTGCCGGCGCCCAATCCGGTCGCCGCGCGCCTGCAGGACGTCATCGCCGCTTCGCTGTCGCTGTACAACGGCGTGCACACGAAGGTGACCATCAAAGAGGTCTGCGACCCCGACCTGCCGCACGTGCTCCTGGATCCCGACCAGATGAAGCGCGTGCTCGTCAACCTGCTCGATAACGCCGTCGAGGCGATGGGCGGACAGGGAACGGTCACCATCGAGGCCCGGCGCGACGCCGCCGGCACGGTGAGGCTCGAGGTTGCCGACGACGGCCCCGGCATCCGTGAAGAGGACCGGGACCGGCTGTTCCTGCCTTATTTTTCGACGAAGAAGAAGGGCACCGGGCTCGGGCTGGCGATCGTGCACCGGATCGTCTCGGACCATCGCGGCCGCATCCGGGTGGAGGACAACAGTCCCCGCGGCGCGCGATTCATCATCGAGCTGCCGGCCGCGGCGGCGTAGCGGCGCCTCCCGGACCGCAAGCGGCCGCTCGCGCAGCGCGCCGGCGTGGGACGCCGGGCTGCTAGAATACCGCCGATGGCCAAAGAGAGAGTTCTCGTGGTGGACGATGAAGAGGGAGTGCGCGACTCCCTGCGCAATATCCTCAAGGACGAGGGGTACAGCGTCGACGTCGCGGAATCCGGGGAGCGCTGCCTGGAGATGTCGCGCGGCGCCCCGTACCACGCCATCCTCCTCGACGTCTGGCTCAAGGGCCGGGATGGTCTCTCGGTTCTCGAGGAGGTGATCGCCCGTCCCTCTCCGCCCCGGGTCATCATGATCTCCGGTCACGCGGACGTGCCTCTGGCCCACAAGGCGGGCCGGCTGGGAGCGTTCGACTTCATCGAGAAGCCCCTCTCCCTCGAGAAGGTGGCGCTCACCCTTCGGAACGCCGTCGCCGACAAGAAGAAGGACGAGCGTATCTTGATGATGCGCCAGCAACTGGAGGAGGGAGTGACGCTGATCGGCGACAGCCCTCCGATCCGCGATCTGCGCCAGCAGATCGAAGTCACGGCCCCCACCAACGGACGGGTGCTGATCTTCGGGGAGAACGGCACCGGCAAAGAGCTCGTGGCGCGGGCCATCCACGCCCTGTCGTCGCGGCGGGACGAGGCGTTCGTGGAGATGAATTGCGCCGCGATCCCCGAAGAGCTGATCGAAAGCGAGCTGTTCGGCCACGTCAAGGGGGCGTTCACGGGGGCCGCCGAGAGCAAGCCGGGCCGCTTCGCCCTGGCCGACGGGGGCACGCTCTTCCTGGACGAGATCGCCGACATGTCCCTGCGCACCCAGGCCAAGGTCCTGCGGGTCCTCCAGGAGCAGGCGTTCGAGCCGGTCGGCGGATCGACTCTGCGCGTGGACGTGCGCGTGATCGCGGCCACCAACAAGGAGCTGAAGGCGGAGATCGCCGCCGGCCGCTTCCGGGAGGATCTCTATTTCCGGTTGAACGTGGTGCCCCTGCGGGTGCCGCCCTTGCGCGAGCGCCCCGAGGACATCGCTCCGCTCGCCCATCACTTCGTGGAACAGTTCTCGCGCGCCCACGGCCGGCCGAAGACGCTGGCGCCCGAGGCGCTGCCCCTTCTGCAGTCGGCGCGCTGGACCGGAAACGTGCGCGAGCTGAAAAACGTGATCGAGCGCCTGGTGATCCTGACGCCCGGGGGAGTCATCGGGCTCCCGGAAGTCCGGCGCGCCATCGGCTCCGACTCCGAAGCCCCTACGGACCCGTTCCGAGGGGTGACGTCGCTGCGCGAGGGGCGCGAGCACTTCGAGCGACAGTTCATCCTGAAGAAACTCGAGGAGGCGGGCGGAAACGTCATGCGGGCGGCGGAGCTCCTGGGCCTTGAGCGAAGCAACCTCTATCGAAAAATGCGCGCCTACGGCATCCGCGGGGCGGACGGGGCCTGACCCTCCCCACTTCATCTTGACAACTCCTTTGATGTCTGTTACTAAGGACCCCGTCGGGCGGGGGGATCCAGGTGACATTGTGCAGTTGACCAAGGGGGTCGAATACGGCATCGAAGGAATCCTGTATCTGGCGCGCCGCGACGACGGCCACCCGGCGCTGATTCGCGATATTTCGCGCGCCACGGCGATTCCGGAGACCTTCTTGTCGAAGATCTTCCAGAGGCTGGCGACCAAGGGGCTGCTGCGCTCGAGACGCGGCTTCCGCGGCGGGTTCAGGCTGGCCCGGCCGGCCGAGCGCATCACCCTGCGCGAGATCGTGGAGGCCCTGCAGGGGCCCATCGAATTCCACAGGTGTCTGGATCACCTGCGGGCGCGCGGACGGCGGCACCGCTGCCACGTGAAGCGGGTGTTCCGGAAAGTCCAGAGAAAGGTCGCCTCCATCCTGGACCAGACGACCCTGGAGGACATCCTTCAAGCCACGTTGTGAGTCTCCTGGAGGGCGCTCCGTTGCCGTCTTTCGGACCAATCGGGTCTGGTTTGTCCGGTGAGAGCAGGAGAATCGAGGCCGGGACGGGCCTTTGCCGCGTGGACCTGCACGTTCACACGCGCCACTCCGGGGGTGGCCACCTGCGCGTGCCGCGCCTGCGCCAGGGCCTGCCGGAGCCGGAGGGGTTGTATCGCGCCGCCCGCGAGCGCGGCCTGAATCTCGTGACCTTCACCGATATCGATACCCTCGACGGCTGCCTGGCGTTTCTACAGAGCCATCCGGACGCCTCCGACTTCTTCATGTCCGAGGAGGTGCGCGCCACCGAGCCGCGCACGAAGGCTCGGGTCGGCGTTCTGGTGTACGGGCTGTCCGAAACGGATCACCGGGAGCTGATGGCGCTGAAAGGGGACGTGAACGACGTCGCGGAGTACGCCAGGAGCGCCGGCCTGCTGGCGTCGCTGGGCTCCGTTCTCGGCGTGCTCGAGGCGGGGGGGTCGGAAGGGCTGGTCCGCGATCTCGTGAACCGGTTCGACCTCTTCGAGATAAGAAACGGCGCCGAGGACCGGGCCTGCAACGAGTTGATGGCGCGCCTGGTCCACGAAGGCGCCGGCTATGGGTTCGGTGTGACGGCGGGAAGCAACGCCCACACGACGGCGCGCATCGGCCGCACCGTCACCGTGGCGCGAGCCACGGGTGTTGTGGGGTTTCTCGAGGCCATGCACCGGCACAGGACCTGGGCGATGGGAGGACACGGCGACGTGTGGAGCTCGTTCGCGGAGGTGCTCGGAAACGTGCCGCTGCACCGCGCGGCCGCGCCCCTTCTCGGCCACGCCGTCACGCGCGCGAGGAGGACGGCACGTGCGCGCCGCGCGAAGAAGCGGCTCGATCAGATCGACGTTCGCAAGTTCCGGGAGAAGGCACGATCGTTCAGCGTTTCGGACCGCGGCTCGATGCCGCGGCCCGAGGACGCGCGCTGACTCGTGATCGAAAGCGTGAATTCTTATCGGGCTCGGCGCGCCTGAGTGAACGAACAACGAAACAGGGTTTGCAGGGAGGAGAGCACATGAACCAGGCTGTGGCCCGCATCGACGAGAACAGGAGAGCCGGTCTGAACGGGCATCAGACCGACGGGGCGCCGCATCCGGCGCCCGAGCCGTCCCGACCGGCGGGATCGCCGGCCCCGAAGAGGGGGTTCGGACGGCGCCTTCGCCCATCGGTCCTCCTCGGCTCGATGTTCAAGGCGGCGGCCCACGCGACATGGCACACGTTTCAGGCGGTGAACACGCGACTGCCGTACGGCGTCAAACAGCCGAAGTGGGCCCCGGCGCCCCTGATGAAATCCAAGGAGCGGACCTTTCCGCAGCTCGGCTTCCCCAGGGCCACCGATTCGCTCTGTCCGCAGTGCGTCAAGGAGGTGCGCGAGAACATCCTGAAGGGGGAGAGCGACTGGCGGGTCCTGATCGACGGGAATCCCGGCGAGATCAAGGCGAAAATCATCGAGCGGGACAATCAGATCTGGATGGAGAAGGACTGCCCGCGCCACGGCCATTTCGATGACCTGATGGCCATGGATGCCGAGTTCCTGCGCCGCATGGAGCGTCTGTACCCGGGACGCGACTTCCGCATGGTGCCCGATCCGTTCCACAACCACGGGTCCTCCACCATCAAATATGGACGGGGCGCCGTCCTGACCGTCGACCTCACCAATCGCTGCAACATGATGTGCAACCCCTGCTTCATGGACGCCAACCAGGTCGGGTACGTGCACGAGCTGACGTGGGACGACATCAAGCAGATCCTGGACAACTCGATCAACGTGAAACCGCGGCGCCAGATGTCGGTCCAGTTCTCCGGAGGGGAGCCGACGCTGTCCCCGTATTTCCTGGACGCCGTGGCCTACTCGCGCAAGGTCGGGTACAACAGCGTGCAGGCCGCCACGAACGGCATCCGTTTCGCGCAGGATCTCGACTTTGCCCGGCGGGCCAAGGCGGCCGGCCTGCGCCTGACCTACCTCCAGTTCGACGGAGTCACCAACGAGGCGAACAACCACCGGGGCGTGGGCAATCTGTTCGATGTCAAGAAGCGCGCCATCCAGAACCTGCACGCCGCCGGAATCGACGTCACGCTCGTGACGACCATCGTCAATACCGTCAACGACCAGCAGGTGGGGCCGATCGTCCAGTTCGCGATCGACAACGTCGACAAGATCAACGCGGTCTCGTTCCAGCCGGTGTCGTTCACCGGCCGGGACGAGGACATCGATGACGAGTCGCGCAGAAAACAGCGCTATACCCTGTCGCACCTGGCCCACGACGTCAAGAAGCAGCTCGGCATCACCGAGCCGCTGCGCGATTGGTATCCGCTGTCGGCTTCGGGGCCCTTCTCCGACCTGCGCGACCAGCTCGACGCCGCGGAGGCCGAGTGGGGGGCCCTGAAATGCGGCTGCCACCCGAACTGCGGCATCGGCACCATGCTCGTGGTGAACCAGAACGACAAGACGGCCGTGCCGTTTCCCCAGATCCTCAACACCGACCGGCTTCTCGAGGATCTCAAGATCATCAATGACACCAGCCGGCCGAGAGCGCTGACGGTGTTCCAGTTCATGGTCTCGGTGCTGCGCAACGCGCGCTTCTCCGAGATGCCGGCCGGGATGAATCTCTGGGAGATGGTGAAGATCATCGACGGGCACAACGGCGGCAAGCTCGGTCTGGCCGAGAAGTCGCGCTACAACTGGCGCATCATGATGGTGGCCGGAATGTGGTTCCAGGATCTGTTCAACTACGACTTCCGGCGCACCGAGATGTGCATCATCCCGTACGCCACGCAGCTGGGAGAGGTCTCCTTCTGCGCCTACAATACCGGCGTCGGCTGGAGGCAGATCGTGGAGAAGATGTTCTCCACGCACAGCACGTCCCAGTGGTTCAAGGAAAAGGGGCGGCATCCCATTTTCGCGGCCGGCAAGCACGTCCCTCTCGGTCCCGCCGGCGATACCGCTGTGCCGGTCATGCCGATCTCCGAGGCCCCCGAGTCCGCACGGAGGTCGCCGGTGGGGGTCGGCGTCGGTCCCGAAGCGCGGCCCTCCACGGCGGTGGGGGCCGGCGAGTGCGGCACGGGGTGCGGCTGCCACTGAGCGTCTCCGTCGCGTTCGAATCGAGGGCGAGGGCCCGGGGGCTCTCGCCCTTCGTGTCTTCGTGAGGCGCGCCAAGATCGTCGCCACTCTGGGCCCGGCGACGTCGGCGCCCGGGATGCTCGCCGGGCTGCTGCGCGCCGGCGCGGACGTCGTGCGCCTGAACTTGTCGCACGGCGATCACGCCGAGCATGCGCGCGTCATTCACAACACCCGGCGGGCGGCCGAGGCGCTCGGCCGGGCCGTGCCCATCATCGCCGACCTGCAGGGCTCGAAGGCCCGGGTCGGACACCTCGCGGAAGGCCGGCCGCTCCCCCTGAGGCGCGGCGAAATCGTCACGCTGACCCCGCGAGACATCGCGGGTCGGCCGGGCCTCATACCGATATCGCTCGGGAGCCTGGCCCGCGACGTGAGCCGCGGCGACCCGATCCTGCTGGACGATGGTCGCATCGAGCTCTCCGTCCTGCGCAACCGCGGCAGGGACGTGGTGTGCCGCGTGATGAACGGGGGGCTCCTCCTCCAGCACAAGGGAATGAACCTGCCCGGAACCGACCTGCCGAGCGAGGCCCTGACGCGGAAGGATCGCTCCGATCTGGATTTCGCGCTTCGTCACGGCGTCGACTACGTGGCGCTGTCGTTCGTCCGGTCGGGGGAGGATCTGAATCGCGTCCGCCGCCTGCTGCGCCGCCAGGGGAGGGAGGTCCCCCTCATCGCCAAGCTGGAAGTCCGCCGGGCGGTCGAGCGCCTCCCGGAGATACTCAGAGCGTCCGACGGCGTGATGGTGGCGCGCGGCGACCTGGGCGTCGAGGTGCCGCTCGAGCGTGTTCCGATCCTGCAGAAGTGGATCCTGCAGGAGGCGCACCGCATGGGCGTGATCGCCATCACCGCCACCGAGATGCTCGAGTCCATGGTCGGTCGCCCGCGGCCGACCCGCGCCGAGGCGTCCGACGTCGCGAACGCCATTCTCGACGGCTCGGACGCGGTCATGCTGTCCGCCGAGACGGCCTCCGGGCGCTACCCGCTGAAGGCGGTCTCGGTCATGCATCGGATCATTCGAGAGGCGGAGCGCAGCGGGGTGCATGTGACGGGTCCGGCGGAAGCGCCGCCGGGCGCCGACGAGGAGGGACATGCCGTCGCGCACGCCGCCGTCGACGCCGCCCGTCAATGGCGCGCCGAGGCGATCGTGGTCTACACCCAGGCCGGGACGACGGCGCGCCTTCTGTCGAAGCTGAACCCGCCCTGTCCTATTCTGGCCATCACGCCCGCGGAGACGATCCGGCGTCGCATGGCCCTCTACCGGGGCGTCCTGCCGATGGCGATGCGCCTCGCCCACAGCACGGACCGCATGCTGCGCGACGGGGAGCGCGCGATCCTGGGATCGCGGCTCCTTCGAAAGGGGGCGCGCGTCGTCGTGGTGTCGGGAACGTCCCCCCGCGCGGTGGCGACGCGCCTCATGAAACTGCACCGGCTCGGCGAGCGGCTCTGAGCGCGTCGCCGGAAAAGCGCCGAGCTACGGGCGAGGCGTCCGCGCCCTCGGGTAGGATCCGAGGACCCGCACGAAATCGCAGACCTCCTCCAGATGCCGCAGCGCGTTCCGGCAGCGCGGCTCCGCCGGAGTCCCTTCGAAATCGACGTGAAAGACGTATTCCCAGGGGCGGCCGCGCATCGGGCGGGACTCGATTTTGAGGAGGTTGATGTCCCGCAGCGCGAACACGCCCATGCAGCGGAACAAAGCACCGGGCACGTGTCGCGTGGCGAACAGGATGGACGTCTTGTCGGCCCGTCCGAGCGGCGCGCCGTCGCGCGACAGCGCGAAGAACCGCGTGAAATTGGCCCGGTGGTCCTCCAGGCCCCGCTTCAGAATGCGCGCGCCGTAGAGGCCGGCGGCGATTTCGGAGGCGATCGCCGCGGCGTCGCGCGCGCCCTCGTCGCGCAGCAGGCGGACGCTCCCCGCCGTGTCGTACGTGGCGACGCGCGTGAGCCGCGGGTGCCGCCTGAAGAACCGCTCGCACTGGGCGAGGGCCACGGGATGAGAATAGACCCGTCGCACGTCGCGCAGCCGGACGCCCGGGAGGGCCATCAACGCGTGCGACACGCGGATGACCGCCTCGCCCGCGACCTTGAGCCGGGCATCGAGGAGCAGGTCGTGGACGCGGTGGATCGAACCCGCGATCGTGTTCTCGACCGGCGCCAGGGCGTATCGGCAGCGGCCGGTCAGGGCGGCGTGGAACAGGTCGTCGAACTCCGCGCAGGGGAGAATGCGCACGCGCCGACCGAAGAGCGATCGCGCCGCCAGCTCCGAGAAGGCCCCCCGTTCGCCCTGGATCGCGACCAGGGGGCCGCCGGTGCGGCTCATCGCGCCGGTCCGTCGCCCGCCATCACCTCGTCCAGCCTGCGCTCGAGAACGCGCGAGACATCGAAACCTTCCAGCTTCAAGTAGTGTCGCGCGGCCTGGTACAGCGCCTCGGCCGGCACCAGCCCGACAATCTCGCTGTCGGCGATCCCGACGCCGTGCCGGGCCGCCTCCTCCCGGACTCTGTCGAAGACCACGTGCAGGGGCGTGGTCCGGTAGTCGGTCATGTTGATCGAGACCTGGGCCAGATGACGATCCTCCAGCATGACCCCCATCGCCTTGACGCAGGGGAAGCCGCCGTCCTTCTCGCGGATGGAGCGGGCGATCGACTTGGCGAGATCGAGGTCGGAGGTCGCCAGGTTGATGTTGTACGCGATGAGGAACTCGCGGGCGCCCACGGCGACGCAGCCCGCGGTGGGATGCACGCGCCGCGGTCCGAAATCGGGCGTCCAGGCCGGCTCCTCGATCTTCGCGGGAAACCCCTCGAACCCGCCCTTGCGGATGTCCGCCAGGTTCCGCCGGTTTGCGGAGGTGGCCGCCCTTTCATACAGGTAGACCGGAAGGCCGTGGCGGGCGGCGATGGCCTCGCCCAGAGAGCGCGCCAGGGCGACGCACTCCTGCATCGAGACGCCCCGGATCGGGACGAGCGGAATGACGTCCACCGCACCCATGCGCGGGTGCGCCCCGGTGTGCGTTCGCAGGTCGATGCGCTCGACGCAGGCGGCCACGAGGGCGAGAAGGGCTGTGTTGATCGCCGCGGGCGATCCGGCGAGCGTCAGGACCGAGCGATTGTGGCTGGCGTCCGATGAGAAATCCAGGATCGAGACCGGTGCGCTGCGGCGCACGTCGTCGAGAATCGAATCGATGACCTCGCGCCGACGGCCCTCGCTGAAGTTGGGGACGCTTTCGACGATCGCGGGGAGGGCGGGCCCCTCCGCACGGACGCCGGCCGCCGCCATGCTCAGGCGACCTCGACCTGCGTCTGCGACAGGGCCTCGACGAGCTTCAGCGGGTTGCGACCCATCGACCCCTCCCAGTCGGCGGCCAGGCGCGCCGCGGGGCAGCCCCCCTCGCCGCCGAGTCGCCGGTCGAGAAGCGTCAGGTAATCCGACTCTTCGGGGCTGCCCTGATTGTTCAGCCCCTGGCGCGCCAGGCGGACGAGGTCGATCAGCAGGGCGCGCACCGGCACCGAGCCCCCTTCGCCTTTCGCGGCGCTTTGAGCCGGAAGACGCGCCGCGGGTCCCAGGCGGCAGACGTCGTCCAGCAGGCGCTCCCGTTCCTTGAAGGTCATGTCCCGCACCAGCTCCCAGGCGTGGCGCCGGGACGCGCCGTCGTACAGGATCCCCTTCAGGAGCGCCGCCAGGGCGAGGCAGGAGGCCGGCTCACCGGAGTCGGTGCTGCGCACCTCGATATATTTCTTCAGGCGCACCTCCGGGAACAGAGTGGAAAGGTGCACTTCCCAGTCGTCGAAGGTCGCCCGCTCCCCCTCGAACCCCTTCTTGATGAACTTGCGGAAGGTCAAACCGCCCGCCGGACGATACTCCTCGCCGCGCACCACGAAGAACATCGGCACGTCGAGCGCGTATTCGAGATAGTCCTGGAATCCGGCGCCGTCCTTGAAGACGAAGGGCAGGAGCCCGCAGCGGTCCGGGTCGGTGTCGCGCCAGGCCCAGGCACGGTAGGACATGAACCCGGTCGTCCGGCCCTCGTAGATCGGCGAGTTGGCGTACAGCGCCGTGAGAAGAGGGGACAGGGCCATGGCCGTGCGCATCTTGTCGGCGGCGTCCGTCTCGCTGCTGTAGTCCAGGTTGATTTGAATGCCGCACGTCTGCTTCATCATGATGTGCGCGCGAGAGCCCCGGCGAGGCAGGTACTCGCGCATGATGGCGTAACGTTTCTTGGGGATGAAGCCGATCTCGTCGAGCGGGGTGAACGGCTGCACTCCGATGCCGAGCCAGGCGATACCGTGCGGCCGGGAAATCTCCTCGACGGCGGAGATATAGCCGGCGAGCTCCTCGCGCAGGGTCGCGAGACCGCGGTGCACGGCACCGGAGAGCTCCATCTGCGCCCCGGGCTCCAGCGTGACCCGGGCGCCCCCCTTGGAGAGGCCGATGATGCGTCCGCCTTCCTGGATCGAGGACCAGCCCGCGTTCTTCGACAGGTTCTGGAGGAGCGTCTCGACGGAGTTCGGTCCCTCGTAGGGCACGGCGCGCCCGCTGTCGCGGAACACCCCGGCCCGCTCGTACTCGAGACCGATTCCCCAGCGGTCCCGGGGTTTGGATCCGGTCTCGAAGTAGCCCTTCAGGTCCTCTTCCCGCGTGATGTTCGGATCCATGCGCCTCCCGGGAAAGCCGGAATTCTATCAGATGCGCCCCGGCGCGGGATGGATGCAGCGGGCCGTGCGAGCGGCTCGCGACGCGCTCGGCGGATCAGTTGTGCGAGAAGGGAGAGGCGG
>DATFVU010000365.1:0-3992 GCA_035260145.1 Candidatus Polarisedimenticolia bacterium
CTTCGCGTCGTACGCGGTCGCGGGCGCCACCACTTTGAGCCCGGGCGTGTGGACGAAATACATCTCGGGGTTCTGCGAGTGGTAGGGTCCGCCGTGCACGCCGCCGCCGCTGGGTCCGCGGATGACGATCGGCACGCCGGCGCCCCAGCGGTAGCGGTTCTTGGCCGCGAAGTTGGTGATCTGATCGAAGGCGCAGGAGATGAAATCGATGAACTGCATCTCGGCGATGGGCCGCATCCCCATGAGGGCCGCCCCGATCGCCGCGCCGACGATCGCCGATTCCGAGATCGGCGTGTCGATCACGCGCATGTCCCCGAAGCGATCGAGCATGCCCTCGGTGACCTTGAAGGCGCCGCCGTAGACGCCCACGTCCTCCCCCAGGATGAACACGCGCTGGTCGCGCTCCATCTCCTCCCAGATCCCCTGGCGGATCGCCTCCACGTAAGTCGTCAGCGCCACGATGTCCCCCGGCGAGTCAGCGAATCCTCGGGTCGAAGAGCGTTTGCATGGCCCAAACTACCACAGCCACCCGCGCGCAAGGTCGCGGCCTCATTCCTCCGGCGCGTAGACCCCGTCGAGGCAGTCCTCCGGCTCCGGGTACGGCTGGCGCTCCGCCCAGGCGACGGCGTCGTCCAGCTCGGCCTCGATGCGCGCCTCCATCTCCTTCAACGCCTCCGCGGCGACGAGCCCGCGGCGCTCCAGGTCGTCCTGGAAGGTCCGGATCGGATCCCTGCGCTCCCATTCCTCGAACATCGTCTTCGGAACGTAGCCGGCATCGTCGTGGGCCGAGTGGCCCGTCATGCGGAAGGTGACGAACTCCAGGAGCGCGGGTCCCCTGCCCGCGCGGGCCGCCTCGGCGGCCCGTCCGACCGCGTCGTAGACCGCGAGCACGTCGTTGCCGTCCACCGTCTCGCCCGCGATGCCATAGCCGCGGGCCCGGTCCGAGACGCGCTCGATCCGCATCTGCCGCGAGACGTGCGTTGAATAGGCGTACTGATTGTTGTTGCAGATGAACACGACCGGAAGCGTGAGGACCGCCGCGAAATTGACCCCCTCGTGCCAGTCGCCGCGGCTCGTCGCCCCCTCGCCGAAGAAACAGAACGAGACCTGATCGGTGCCGCGCATCCGGAAGGTCAGGGCGCACCCGGCCGCGACCGGAATGCTGTCGCCGAGATGGGAGACGAAAGCGATCAGGCGGTGCCGGAGGTCACCCATGTGCATGTTGCCGTCGCGTCCTCGCGTCAGACCGCTCTTCCGCCCCATGTACTGCGCCAGAATCCTTTCCGGCGCGACCCCCTGCATCAGGAACACCGCCATGTCGCGGTGGGAGGGGGACACGATGTCGTCGTGCTCGTCCCCGCCGCCCTGCCGGATGTGCATCGCGGCACCGACCGAGATCGCCTCCTGTCCGCGCCCGACGTAGACGCCACCGACGATTTTCCCCTGCCGGTAGAGTTTGCGCTCGATGCGATACTCGAGCGCCCGCGTCAGCTTCATGAAGTGAAGCATCTTCAGAAGGTCGGCGTCCCCGGGCGTCAGCCGCCCCTCGCCCGCGGACAGCACCTGGGGACGAAGCTGTGCCGGCGGCGCCGCTTTCCGCTGTTTCGCGAGCATCGGCTTCTACTCCTCGAAATAGACGTCCCGGAGCGTCTCCTCCGGAGAAGGGTACGGGCTCTCGAGCGCCACGCGCGCCGCCTCGTCCAGCTCGGGGCCGATCGATCCGGCCACGGCGCGCAAATCGGTTGTCGTCGCGACGCCCTGCGCCACGAGGAACGCCTCGAACCGATCGAGCGGGTCGTGCCTCTCCCACGCCTTCAGCAGCTCCTTCGGCACGTACCGCATGTCGTCGTGCTCGGCGTGGCCGCGGCGGCGGAAGGCGCGGCACTCCAGCAGAACGGGGCCCCCGCCGCCGCGGGCCAGGTCGGCCGCGCGCCGCGTCGCCTCGTAGACGGCCAGCACGTCGGTACCGTCCACCAACTCGGCCTTGACGCCATAGGCGGGGCCGCGCCGCGCCAGGCTTCCGATCGCGAACTGCCGCTCGGTCGGCGTCGAGTAGGCGTAGCCGTTGTTCTCGATGATCAGGATGAGCGGCAGGCCGAGCACGGCCGCGAGGTTCAGACCTTCGTGGAAGTCGCCGGTCGAGGTGCCGCCGTCGCCGATGTAGGTCAGGGCCGCCCGATTCTCGCCGCGCATGCGCGCCGCGAGCGCGGCGCCGGTCATCACCGGGATGAGCGTGCCCAGCACGCTGATCGGTCCAATGATCGATTTTTCAAGATCGTCGAAGTGGAGCGTCCCGTCCCGGCCGCCCGTCGGCGCGGCGCGGCGCGCGAGAAACTGCAGGAACAGGGTCAGAGGCGTGACGCCCCGGACCAGGAGCGATCCGATGTTCCGGATCATCGGGGCCAGGAGATCGTCGGGAGCGAGCGCATACGCGGATCCGACGGAGATCGCCTCCTGCCCCAGGCTGCTGTACAGGCCGCCGTGGATCTGGCCCTGACGGTAGAGGGCCGACAGCTTCTCCTCGACCATCCGGTTCAGACGCAGGTGGCGGTGCATCTCCATGAGCTGGTCCCTGGACAGGCCCGGGTTGCGCATCGGCTCCGCCGCCGGCGGCGGGAAGCCCGGCGGAGGACTCGAGCGGCGCTCCTTCCGGGCCGGCGCCTTTCTATGTCTCTTGAGGACCGTGCTCATCGCATCTCACGAACGCCCGCGCGATCGCCGCCCCCGGGCGACGGCTAGAGATTGATCCCGCGCGCGTGCAGGTTGAGCGCCGCCTCCGCCATCGCCTCGGAGAGCGTCGGGTGGGCGTGGATGGCCTGGAACAGATCCTCGACGGTCGATTCGAGCCGAAGCGCCAGCCCCCCTTCGCCGATGAGCTCCGTCGCCTTCGGGCCGACGATGTGGATGCCCAGGAGCTCGTCGTAGCGCTCGTCTCCCACCAGCTTGACGAGCCCCTCGGGGGCTCCCTGGATCCCGGCGCGGGCGTTGGCGCTGAACGGGAACTTCCCGACGCGCACCTTGTGGCCGCGGGCGCGCGCCGTCTGCTCCGTCAACCCGACGCTGGCGACCTCCGGCTCGCAGTACGTGCAGTTGGGCACCTGGTCGTAGTTGATCGGATGCGGATTTTTGCCGGCAATCGCCTCCGCCGCGACGATCCCTTCGTGAGAGGCGACGTGCGCCAGCGCCGGCGTGGGCAGGAGATCGCCGATCGCGAACACCGACGGCTCGCCGGTCCGCATCTGCTTGTCGACCTTGAGGAAGCCACGCTCCAGCTCGACCCGGGTCCCCTCGAGTCCTATATCCTCGGTCACGGGCCGGCGGCCGAGCGCGACCAGCACCACGTCCGCCTTGAGGGTCTCCTTGCCGCTCTTCTCGGAACTCACCTGCACCTCGACCCCCTTGTCGAGGACTTTCACGTTTTCGACCTTCGTGCCGACTTTCACCTGGATGTCGCGCTTGCGGAACGCCTTCGACAGCTCGGCCGACGAGTCCTCGTCCTCGATCGGCAGGACCCTCGGGAGCATCTCCACCAGGGTCACGGCGCTGCCGAAACGCTGGTACATCGACGCGAACTCCACGCCGACGGCGCCCGCGCCCAGAATCAGGAACGTCTTGGGGACGAACTCGAGGGCCAGGGCCTCGGTGCTGGTGATGACCCGGGATCCGTCGGCCTGCAGGCCGGGGAGCATCTTGGGGACCGATCCGGTGGCCAGGATCACGTTCCTGGTCGCGATCGCCTGTCGCGAGCCGTCCTTGGCGGTCACCTCGACGCGGCCCGGGCCCTTCAGGCGGCCGTGACCCGCGAAGACCGAGATCCCGTTCTTCTTCATGAGGTACTCGACTCCCCTCGCCTGACGCCTGATCACGTCGGACTTGTGCTTGTGCGCCGCCTGCAGATCGAGCTTGACCTCGCCCGCCTTGACGCCGAAGCGCGCGGCGTCGCGCGCCAGCTCGAGCACCTCGGCGCTGTAGAGAAGCGACTTGGTCGGGAT
>DATFVU010000366.1:0-7503 GCA_035260145.1 Candidatus Polarisedimenticolia bacterium
CGTCCGGGAAGATCCGTTTCTACCGGGATACGCTCGACAGGCTCGATCGTGAGTTCCCGGCCGGTTCCCTGTCCGAGCAGGAGGCGATCGACCGCGACATCATCGCCGCCCAGTGCCGCCTGGCCCTGCTCGACCTCGAGAAGGTCCGGTCGATCGAGACGAACCCGACGGCCGCCGTCGAGTCCATCGGCACGGCGCTGTTCTTCCCGGTCGTGTTCGAATACGCGCCGCCCAAGGAGCGGGGGGCGGACGTCGTCGCCCGGCTGGAGAAGGTGCCCGTTTTCGTCGACCGGGCGATCGCCGCCCTCAGGACCAGCGCGCCGATCTACACGGAAGTGGCGATCGAGGAGAACGACGGGAACCGGCAGGTCGTCGAGAGCGCGCTCCCGGCGCTGTTCGAGAAGGGCTCCGACGTGGAAGCGGCCTTCCTGAAGGCGCGCGGCCCGGCCCTGCAGGCGATCGAGCGGCTGGGTCGCTTCTTGACCTCAGATCTCAAGAAGCGCTCGACCGGGGACTGGCGGCTGGGCCAGGCTCTGTACCGCGAGAAATTCTCCGCCTATTTCCAGGAGGACCTCGATCCGGCGGCCGTCCTGAAGGATGCCGAGGACGGGATAAGGCGCGTGCGGAGCGAGATGCTGGCGCTGGCTCTGCCGCTGCACGATCGGTGGTATCCCGATCACAAGGGCCACAAGGCGATGACGGATCCGGAGGCGCGCACCAACACCGTCGTGCGGGAGACGCTCGATCGCATCGGCCGCGATCACCCGGCGCGGAACCAGCTGTTCCAGGCGATCGAGAAGGACGTGAGCGAGATCGCGGCGTTTCTGGAATCGCACCCGATTCTCTCGGGGACGCGGCATGACAATTTGACGATTATCGAGACCCCGCCGTTTCTGCGCGGTATTTACAGCGTGGCCGGCCTGAACGCCGCTCCGCCCCTCGAGCCCTCCTTGAAATCGCTCTATTACGTGACGCCGATCCCGAAGGAGTGGCCCGACGCCAAGGCCGAGGCCAAGCTGCGCGAGTACAATCGCCACAAGCTGCTGCTCCTGTCGCTCCACGAGGCCCTGCCGGGTCATTACACGCAGCTCGAGTACGCCAACCGGGTGCATCCCGAATGGCGGCGCGTGCTGCGCAGCGTCTACGGCAACAACGCCTACATCGAGGGATGGGCCCAGTATGCGGAGGAGGTCATGCTGGCCCGGGGCTTCCACGACGGCGGCGACCCGAGCATGGCCCTCACCTTCCGCAAGGAGGAGCTGCGCGTTCTCGCCAACGCCGTTCTCGACGTGCGCCTGCACACGCTCGGCATGACCGACAAGCAGGCGCTCGATCTGATGATCAAGAGTACCTTCCAGGAACGGCCCGAGGCCGAGGGCAAGCTGCGGCGCGCCAAGCTATCGTCGACGCAGCTTCCGACCTACTTCGTCGGGTGGCAGGCCTGGCGCCGGGTGCGCCGCGAGGCCGAGTCCCGGGCCAAAGGCGCCCCGTTCGATCTCGTCGCCTTCCACGATCGCGTGCTGTCCTACGGGGCGATACCGATGGGCGCCCTGGGGCGGCTGATGGCTGAGGAGGAGGTCGCCTCGCGGTAGACGCGTGATCGATCCGGGCATTCCGCCGCCCCGGGCGGGCGGCGCTCCGATCCGGCAGGACGTCTGCGATCTACGGAGCCGTCGCCGGCGACCCGCCGGCGCTGCGAACATTCGCGGCGCGAAGTCCCTTCGGCCCCTTCTCGACCTCGAAATCGACCAATGTACCCTGTTCGAGATCATCGAAGTTCATCCCGATGAGCCCCGAGCGGTGGAAAAACACTTCCTTCCCATCGTTGCCCCGGATGAAGCCGAATCCGCGATCCCGGACGACCTTCGCAATTGTGCCGCGAGCCATAACCGATTCCCCACAACGGTTCTGCGAGAGGGCGGCCCGTTCGAAATCGTCGCTGACTCAACGAGGCCCTGGCCCTTGAGGCCAGCCCTTCCCGGCCGCAGGCCGCCCAACGCCTCTGGAAAGGGGTGGAGCCTTACCGACGTGACTGTAGGAGTGCGACTCCTTCGGTGTCAACCCCCCAGAATTGAATTAGGGTAAAGACCCCAACGGCCCCAGGAGGGCGGTTTTCAGTTCCGAAGGGGACAGGACGGGCGGGCGGCAGGTGCCGCCCTCGCAGAGGTAGGCGGCGGGCCGGCCGTCGACGGGGCTCTTCCCCTCGAGCAGGGACGGGGCGCCCGCCGCCCCTGCCTCGGACGGGTCGGCGAGCGCCATGAACGCGTTCGGCTCGTAGGTTTCGCGCAGCGTCTGGAGAAAGGCGCGCAGGCCGGGATGGTCGCGGCGGGAGGCGAGGACGATCGATCGCGCGCCCTCCAGATGCTGGTCGACCGCGCCGAGCATCATGCCGAAGGCGGACGGAATGCGCTCCATTCGATCGAGGTACAGTCGCAGCGTGGTCTCGGCCTTCGCCCGCAGCGACTCCTCGCCGGTCAGGGCGTGCAGGCGGAGCAGGGCCAGGGCCGCGACCGAGGCGCCCGCGGGAACGGCCCCGTCGCTTCCCTCGCGGGTTCGCGCGATGAGCGCCTCGTGATCGCCCGCGGTGAAGAAGAACCCGCCGCCGCTCTCGTCCCAGAATCGATCGACCAGGAGCCGGGCCATCCCGCGCGCCTCGGCGATCCACGCTCTTTCGAAGGTGGCCTCGTAGAGATCCAGAAAGGCGGCGACGAGATAGGCGTGATCGCCGAGGTACGCCGGGTGGCGCGCCTCGCCTCGCGTCAGGGAGTGCAGCAGGCGGCCGTCCCGCGTCATGCGGTCCAGGATGAGGCGCGCGGCCCGCCCGGCCGCCTCGGCGTAGCGCGCATCGTCCAGGACGCGGGCGGCGAACGCCAGCGCGGAGATCATCAGGCCGTTCCAGTCGGCCAGGATCTTGTCGTCGCGCCCCGGCGAGACGCGCCGCTCGCGCGCCTTCAGGAGCCGGGCGCGGGCCGACGCCATGCGCAGCCGCAGCTCTCCCTCGTCGGTGCGCTGCTCGGAGGCGACCTGCGCCAGCGTTCGCTCGAGATGCAGGATGCTCGTGCCGTTCTCGAAATTTCCGCCCGCCTCGACGCCGTACACGTGACCGAACAGACCGGCCTCCTGCCGGCCCAGCACCTCCGCGATCTCCGACGACGTCCAGACGTAATATTTTCCCTCCTCCCCCTCGCTGTCGGCGTCCAGGCTCGAATAGAACCCTCCGTCGGGGGACGTCATATCGCGCAGCACCCAATCGATCGTGTCGCGCGCCACCTCCTTGAACGCGACCGCCGTCGCCCTGCCGCCCGCGGGCAGCGCGGCGGAGACCTCGAGCCCCGCCACCGCCTGCGCCGCCTCCAGGTAGGTCCGCGCCAGGAGCGCGTTGTCGTAGAGCATCTTCTCGAAGTGGGGCACCAGCCACTTCGCGTCCACGGAGTATCTGTGGAAGCCGCCGCCGATCTGGTCGCACAGACCGCCGCGCGCCATCTTGTCGAGACACAGGACGGCCATCCGCAGCGCCTCGGGATTACTGGTCCGGCGGTGATAGCGGAGCAGAAAGGAGACGTCCATGCTGTGCGGGAATTTCGGCGCGCCGCCGAATCCTCCCTCCGCGTTGTCGAAGCGCCCCGCCAGGTCGCCGAACGCCCGGTGCAGCAGGGACACCGTGACGGCCTGGCTCGAAGGGGCCATCTCGGACAGGCGGACGATCTGCCCGGCCACCTCCTCAGCCATCCGTTTCACGTCGTCCTTTTTCGAGGCGTAGGCGTCCGACACCGCCCTGAGAACGTCCGCGAACCCGGGGCGCCCGCCGCGGGAGGCCGGGGGGAAATAGGTGCCGGCGAAGAACGGCTTCCGATCGGGCGTCAGGAACACCGAGTTCGGCCAGCCGCCCTGACCGGTGAGCATCTGCGTCGCCGCCATGTAGATCTCGTCGAGGTCGGGCCGCTCCTCGCGGTCCACCTTGATGTTGACGAAGCGCTCGTTCATGACGGCGGCGGTCTTTTCGTCCTCGAACGACTCCCGCTCCATCACGTGGCACCAGTGGCAGGAGGAATAGCCGATGGACAGGAAGATCGGCCGATCCTCGGCCCGGGCGCGCTGCAGCGCCTCGTCGCCCCACGGGTACCAGTCGACCGGGTTGCGCGCGTGCTGTCTCAGGTAGGGACTGGTCTCGCGCGCCAGCCGGTTCTCGCGCTCCGTCGTGGACATGATGGGGAAGGCTACAGGAGCGGCGGCCGCCTGCGCAAGCGCCGGGTGGACCCCGGGGGCTAGGCGGCTTTGCTCGCGAGGGCCTGCATGACCTCGGAGGTGATGTCCCGTCCGCCCCGGCAGTTCGTGACCAGCGTCGAGACGGTCCAGATCGGGCCCCAGGGGATGCCCCACCATCCGAACAGGAGCGAGAGCAGCGAATAGGGCGCGCCCTTGCGAAAGACGCTGTCCTCCACCTTGATGAAGTGGACGCCGGAGACCCGCTTGAACGAGAGGACGACGATCGAGATGCAATACTCGAAGATGACGAACCGGCCTCCCCTCTCGACCTCGTGGCGGATCTGATCGGGGGACATCGCCACGGTTCCCGAGGTCCTCACGCTCACTTCTGCACCGGCACGGGTCCGTCGAACACGGTGAAGCGCAGCGTGGTGTTGCCGATGCGGATCAGGTCGTTGTGCTGCAGGTTTCGGCGGGTCAGTCGGATGCCGTTGACGAATGTGCCGTTTCGGCTCGCGAGGTCCTGGACCGCGTACTGGTTCTCGCGGATGATGACGATCGAGGCGTGCTTGCGCGACACCTTTTCGTCGTCCAGGACGATGTCGCATTCTTTGCGGCCGATGGTGTAGGTGCCGATGCCCGTGACGTCGAATGACTGCCCCTTGAGATCCCCCTCGATCACCGTCAAATAGATCGACTTTCCGCCCAGCGCCGACGGCTTGCGGAGGAAGCGCTGCGCGGGGCTGTCGAGGGCCGTCTCGTCGATGGCCCCCGAGCCGTCGGCGGCTGCCGCGGCCGGACGGCGCGACGGATCGGTTCCGGGGCAGATCATGCCTCCCCCAACGCTGCCGCCCGGAGCGTTGATTCCGCCGGGAGCGGGCGGTCGCTTCGGAGGGTTCGGGGGATTGAGCGGCTTCTCCTTGCGAATCAGCCAGGCGCCGGTCGATCGGCGCGTCTTGCGAATCACCTCGCCGGAGTCATTCGTCGTATGCATCGTCCTCTCCGTCAGTGGGAATCGTGCCAGTCCAGTCCCAGGGTCTTCTTGGTTCCCGAGCGCTGCTCGCCGGTGAGCCGCGCGACCTCGTTCTTCACCACGGTTCCGCTGATCCGGGATCGCGCGGCCAGGGCGCCCTTCTCCTCGAGCAGGCGCACCTCAACACCGTGCTTCCCCGCCGGCACCGACAGCACGTGCGTGACGGTCCCGGACTTTCCCTTCGCGGCCCCGAAAGGCTTCGACAGGACCGTCTTTCCGTCCACCAGGACGACGAGGCGGCCCGCCTTCATCCGATGCTTCACCTCGACCCGGATTCGGCCGGAGGGATGATCCGCCGGCGTCCAGTCGGCGTTCTCGATCCCGCGGGCGCGCCGCGCCGACTCGACCGCCCGGTTGATCTCGGGCTGTCCCGCGTACGACATGGCGCACACCGAATGGAGCGGCCGGTTCGTCGGGATCTCGTCCGCCTCCGGCTCGGGAAGCTCCTGCGGCGCGGTCTTCATGGCGTCGCGCGCCTCGTCGAACGCCTGGCGCGGCTTGCCGGTCCAGCCCGCCGAGCGACCCGGGACGGCCGGAGGCACGGCTCCGGCGGCGCTGATGCTTCCGCGGGGCGAGGGGCGCGCCGGCTCCCGGGCGGGGCGCTTCGGGGCTTTGCTCTCGAGCTGCACCGAATCGCCGAGAGAGCCGTGCAGAAACGTCACGATCGCCCAGTTCACGCCGATGAGAGCCAGCATCATGAAGGCGACGAGCGCTCCCAGGCGCCACTGGCTGTTGAGGGTGAACCAGGGAGAGGGCACGTACTTCTCGTCGGACTCCTCTTTCTCCGCGGCCGCCTCCTCCTCGCCCGCGGCCGGCGGCTCTTCCTGAACCAGGGGCGCCAGGGCGGCCATGAGCTCCTGCCCCGTCTGGAAGCGCTGCGCCGGATCCTTCGCGAGGGCCTTCTCGAGAATCGCGTCGAAATCGGGCGAGACGTCGGCGTGGCGCTCGCTCGGAGGCTCGGCCGGCTGCGTCGAGATGCGGTACAGGACCTCCGAGACGTTCTCCCCCTCGAACGGCGCCTTGCCGGTCAGGAGCTGGTACAGGATCACGCCCAGCGCGAACAGATCGGAGCGACCGTCGACCTGGCCGCCGTTGAGCTGCTCGGGCGACATGAAGCCGGGAGAGCCGACGAACTGATCGGAGCGCGTCAGGTCGGATCCGGACATGCGCGCCACGCCGAAATCGGTGATCTTGACGCGCCCCTGCTCGGCGCACAGGATGTTGGCCGGCTTGATGTCGCGGTGCACGACGCCGCGCTTGTGGGCGTAGTCGAGCGCGGCCGCGATCTGCAGCACGAGGGCGACCGCCTCGGCCCCGGGCAGCGGAGCGCGGGACAGGATCACTTTCTTGAGATCCTGACCGGGGACGTGCTCCATGACGATGTAGGGGCTCCGGGTCTCGGGATCGAGCCCCACGTCGTGCACCGCCACGATGTTGGGATGGATCAGGGCGCCGGCCGCCTGCGCCTCGCGCAGGAAGCGCTCGCGGTACTGGGCCGCCTCGTCGTCCGGCAGGTCGGGGCGCATGGTGATGACCTTGAGGGCGACGTTGCGACCGATCACGGGGTCGCGCGCCAGGTACACCTTTCCCATGCCGCCCTGCCCGAGCGTCGACACGATCGTGTAACGGCCGATGCGCGAGCCGGGCTCTCCGGACGGAGCGGCGCCCGCGGCGTCCGCGGACTCCGGGCCGCCCGAGGCCGCCGGGCCGCGTGCCCCGGCCTCCTTCTTCGATTTGCGCTTCTTCTTTTCGAACAAGCGGTCCCCCGCCGCGCAGAAATCTACTCGCGCCATGCGTGTCGAACCGCACGGAATATATGGACCGCGTTGACCTTGGGCAAGGTTCGAGGCCGTGACAGGCAAGGCTTTCCACGAAGAACACACTTTCGCCGCCGCGACCCGTCAATCCCCTGGCAGAGAGCCGCGAGGCGCGTCGGACCGCCGAATTCCGGCCTCGCATAAGCACCTCCCCCCTCGTCTGGCGTTCCACCTTATGGAGGTGTAGGATCTCGTCGACTCGTGGAAACTGGAGAACGCGACATGGCCGTCCGCAAATTCCGTTCGCAGCCGAAATCGGCCGCGTCCGGCGTGAAGCCCGATCTGTTCCTGAAGCTGTACGAGAACATGCTGCGCGCCTATTTCGTGGAGGAGCAGTGCCGGCTGTTCGTGCGCTCCGGGAAGTGCGCCTTCTACGCCTCGGCCCGCGGGCACGAGAAGGTCCAGATCGCCATGTCGATGCTGCTGCAGCCCGGCAAGGACTGGTTC
>DATFVU010000367.1:0-2083 GCA_035260145.1 Candidatus Polarisedimenticolia bacterium
AGGCCGCTGACGCTGGCCTCCCTGCTCTACGTCGGCGCCGGACTGGCGCTCCTCACAACACTCCCTCTGCGAAGGCGATTCCGGGCCGGTCCGGCGGAAACCGCCCTCAAGCGGGCCGACCTGCCGATCCTCGCCGGTGCCGTCCTGTGCGGCTCGATCCTGGGTCCGACCCTGCTGATGGCGGGTCTCGATCGCGTCTCGGCCGTGACCGGATCCCTCCTCCTCAATCTGGAGCCGCCGCTGACGATTCTGATAGCCGTCGTGTGGTTTCGCGAGCACCTCGGCGGGAGGCAGGTGGGGGCCGCGGCGCTCATCCTGGCGGGAGCCGCGGTCGTCGGCTACCGGCCGGGTGCTCTGGGCTCACAATGGACCGGAGTGGTGGCGGTGGGGCTGGCCAGTCTCGCCTGGGCGATCGACACGAACCTCAATCAGCGGCTGTCTCTCCGGGACCCCGTTTCGCTCGGGACGGTCAAGTGCCTGGCCGGGGGGACCGTGTTGCTGGCGCTGGCGCGGCTCGCGGCGGAGTCCTGGCCGCCGGCGCGCGTGGTCGGTCAGGCCCTCGTCCTGGGGGCGATCTCCTACGGCGCCAGCATCGTTCTGTTCTTCAGGGGATTGCGCGAGATCGGGGCGGCGCGCGTGGCGGCCTATTTCGCGACGGCGCCGTTCGTCGGGGCCCTGGCGTCGGTCTCTGTCTTCGGAGAGAGACTCCTCGGCGCCGACATCGTCGCGATGGCGCTCATGGCCGCCGGGCTGGCGCTCCTTCTGCGCGAGACCCACGACCACGAGCACGCGCACGAAGAGATGGAGCACGACCATGCCCACTCACACGACAGCCACCACGAGCATGATCATCCCCCCGGAGTCGAGACGGCCGGGAGGCATGCCCATCCGCATCGCCACGGACCGATGGTCCACGCGCACCCGCACGTCTCGGACCTGCACCATCTTCACAGGCACGAATAGGCGGCGCGGGTTTCGATACGGGTGGGCGGGCCCGCGCCCGAGGCTCAGGAGGCGCGCCGCAGGACACGGCCGGGGTGCTCCCCCGTGGACTTGCCGTCCCGATAGACCAGAACACCGTTGACCCAGACGGACCGGATGCCGTCCGACACAGCGTGCGGGTCTTTGGGCGTGGCCCGGTCCTTCACGCGGGCCGCGTCGAACAGGACGAGGTCGGCGCGCATGCCCGGTTTGATCAGTCCGCGGTCGGTGAACCCCATGTTGGCGGCCGCCAGTCCGGACGCCTTGCGAATCGCCTCGGACAGCTTCATGACCCGGCGCTCGCGCACGTAGTGACCCAGGATGCGCGGATAGCTGCCGTAGCCGCGCGGGTGCGGGCCGTCGAGGTATCCGTCGGTGCAGAAGTTCATCCATCGCCAGGTCAGAAGCGGCTCCACGTCCGCCTCCTGCATGCTCGTGCCGATGACGCTCTCGACCCCGTGGCCGGTCTCGAGGCGCATCGCCTCGGACATCCGGATCATGTCCATGAGTGTCGTGGCCGGGTCGCTGCCGCGCAGGCGGGCGATCGCCGCGATCGTCTTGCCGACGTACGAGGGCTCCGGATCGAATTGCGTCATCAGCAGGCCGTCCGGCGGGGCGATCTCCTTCAGGACCAGGGAGGCAACCTCGCGGTTCTCGAAATCACGCTCGGGGAACAGGACCGTCAGGGTCGACTCCCAGTAGAGGTAGGGATACATGTCGCCGGTGATGTTCACTCCCGACGCCCGCGCCCTGTCGAGCTTCGCCATCAGTGTCTTGGCCTGCCCCCAGAGGTTTCTCATCGCCAGCTTGGTGTGGGAGACCTGAACGGGCAGTTTCGCCTGGCGGCCGATCTCGATGATCTCGTCGATCGCCTTCCAGAAGTTCCGATCCTCGCTCCGGATGTGGCTGATGTAGCGTCCGGAGAACGACGCCGCGGTCTTCGCGAGCTCGATGACCTCCTCCGGCGCGGAGTAGATCCCTGGGTCGTATTCGAGACCGCTCGACAGGCCGACGGCGCCGGCGCGCATGTCCTTCTCCAGGAGCCGCCGCATCTCCTCGACCTCGTCCGGCGTGGCGGGCCTGCGGAAGTCATCCCCCATGA
>DATFVU010000368.1:0-4493 GCA_035260145.1 Candidatus Polarisedimenticolia bacterium
AGGGCCACACCCGCGCGTAGCCGCGCTCGTAGCGGGCCTCGGGGTCGGGGCCGAGAACCAGCCCGCCCTGATCCAGCTCGCGGAACCGGCCGTCCTGGTAATGCAGCGCCGGGGGGTGACCCGCGTTGCAGTAGATGAAGTTGCCGTTTCTCTCGATCTCGCCGTAGAACAGGGACACGAAGCGGGTGACGAGGGTGGAGCGGTGGATGACCTTGTTGAGCCTCTCGATGGTGCTGATGATCTTCAGGTGCTCCGCCATCCCCATGCGCAGACCGGTGATCACGTCTCTCACTTGAAGCGCCGCGGGCAGTCCGTGCCCGGAGGAGTCGGCCACGGCGACGCCCAGAACGCGCTCGGAGATCGGGATGAAGTCGTACAGGTCCCCTCCGAGCGTCTCGGCCGGCACCGTGCGGCCGTGGATGTCGAAGGTCGCGAAGTTCGGCGGAGCCTTCGGAAGAAGCGACACCTGGATCTGCCGCGCCTCCTCCATGACGCTCTGCAGGCGCCGGTGCCGGATCTTCTGGCCGATGACGTGCTGGATGGCCGACAGAAAATAGAGGGTCTTCTCCCGATCGAACTCTCCCTCGATGCTGAACGACAGGATGTAGCGGTTGTCCTTGCCGATGGTCATGGCGGCGAACACGGTGACGCCGAGCGGATCCTCGATCGTGTGATCGAAGCCGGGATCCGTCTCCCTCATGATCAGGATGCCGCGCTCCGCCAGCTGCTGCACGGCACCATAGGTGATCGGCACCGTGTAGCCCAGCTTGTCGGGCGGGTTGTCGCCGTACCAGCGCCTCAGCACGTAGCGGTCGTCGGTCTTCTCGTACAGGCGGCCGGCGACGAAACCGAGCTCCTGGCGGAAGTCCTTCAGGAGGATCCGCAGCATCTCGTCGAGCGACGACGTCAGCTCCTGGCCTTCCTCGACGAAATCCAGCGCCTGATCGACCTTCCGCCAGAGGGAGCGATGCACGGCGGAGCGTTCCGCGGCGGCGGTTTTCTCCGCGCGCGCCCCGGCGCCGGTCTCAGGCTTGGTGGCTTCCATGATGCGGGAAATCGTACCACACAGGGGTGAGAGGCCCCGGGGCCGCGCGGTGAGAGCGGCGAGGGCTCAGCCTCCCAGGCGCTTGAGGCCGGCGGCCGCGGCCGCGTCCCCGGGATCGGCGGCGATGGCGAGACGGAAATGCTCGCGCGCCCGATCGGTGTCGCCGCGTCCCGCGTACAGCTCGCCCAGGCGGGTGTGCGCCCGCGCATAGTGCGGATTCAGGCGCGTCGCTTCCTCGAACGCCTTCGCCGCGTCGTCGCCGCGATCGAGGTTTTTCAGCGCCACGCCGAGAAGATAGTAGGCCTCCTCTCCGTCCGTCTTCAGGCCGCGGCGGTACGCCGCCGCCTCCTCGTCGTAGCGCTTCTGCCGATGCAGGAGGATCCCCTGCGCCTTGTACGCCTGCCAGAAGCCGGGGTTCGCTTCCTCGGCGCGGCCATACGAGGCGAGCGCCTCATCTTCGCGGCCGAGCTTGTCGAGGCTGTTGCCGCGATTGATCCAGGCGTAGGCGTTGCCCGGCCACTGGGCGAGGGAGCGGTCGAAGGAGGCGATCGCCTCCGGGTGCAGGCCGCGGGCGGCGAGGAGGTTCCCGACGTTGTAGTGGACGTTCGCCTCGGCGGAAACGCTCGGACGGCCGAGCGGGAGGAACGACACCAGCGCCAGCGCGAGCGCGGCCGCCCCCGCGCGGAGCAGGGGGGGCCGCAGCGTTCCGATCTCACGCGCCTCGACTCGAAGCCGATCCACGAAGGAGGCGCCGTACAGGAGGAGCGCAGGAGCCAGCGGCAGCCGATAGCGACCGGACACGTAGAAGATGAGGGGGATGGCGGCAGCGCAAATCGTGTAGAGGAGGAGCGCCGGGGAGGCCGTCCGCTGACGCGTGTCGAGGAGCATCCCGATCACACCGGCGCCCGCGATCGCCGCGAACGGCAGAAAAGCCACCCGAATCCAGGGGACCTGCTCGCGCTCGTAGTAGAGACTGTACTCCGTGGAGGCTTCGTAATCACCGAGCAGCGCCAGGAGCTTGCGCCCCTCGAGGGCGAGCCAGGCGCCCGGCGAGGTCTCGATGAAGTCGAGCCCCTTGCCTAGGAAGTGGGCGCTCGTTTCCGATCGCCGCATCGATCGGCCGGTCTCGCGCTCCGCGATCGACTGCTCCTCGGCGGCCTGCGTGCTAGGGGATCCGCTGAAGCCGGGCGCCACGCTGTACAGACTCCCGGCGCCCGGGTTGTTCCCCTGGTAGAAGGTCACGCCCCCCTGGCCCGAGAGGGGGATCGGATCGGAGGCGACGTACAGGTTGTGGACCAGAACCGGAAGCGTGGCCAGAAAGGTCCCGGCCAGAAGGACGACGGCCGCCTTGCCGCGGCGCAGCCCCAGGTACGAGGCGTAGATCGGCGCGAGCAGGATCGTCCCCGGAATGCATTCGGCCGCCACGCCAATCGAGAGGCCGGCCGCGAGCCAGCGGCCGAGGTGAGGCCGTCCTCCGAGGTCGGCCTTCTCGGCCCCGACCAGGAGGGCCAGGGCCATGAGGTTCAGGGTCAGGCCGAGAGTCGTCCCCAGCACCTTCATCTCGAAGAACGCGAACGGGCCGTACAGCGCCGCCCCGGCGGCGGCCAGCAGGCCGACACGCTCGTTGAACACCGCGGTCCCGATTCGATGGATGAGAACGAGATTGAGGAGCCCGAGCAGCGCCTGGAACAGATAGACGGCGGCCAGGGAGTGCCCAAACGCCGCATAGAGCCCTCCGAGGAGATAGGGGTAGAGCGGGGGGAAGTAGAACGCCTGGTCCGCGAGCAGCCGGCCCCCGGAGATGGCGCGCGCCCACTGGTCGTACACGGTCGAGTCGAGGATCAGGCCGTCGAAGAAGATGCTGTTCTTCGCGAAAAGAAAGAAGTAGATCGCCCGGAACGCCGCCGCGGCCAGGATGACGATGGCGAGAGGTCGGGAGACCTCCCAGGCCGGTGCAGGCGGAAGAGCGCCGGCCTTGCCTTCGAAGGCTCCGCGATTTATTGTCTGCTCGTGGCGCAACGCTCACCCATGGGGTAATCCTGCATGAGAATACCGCAGATCGCCTGGCGGGCCCTGGCGTCGCTGGCCGTGCTCGCCGCGTGCGGCGGCCTGCCTCGGCCGCGACCGGCCTTCGCTCAGGCCCCGGGGGCGCCCGGTCTTCCCCGGGTGGGAGGGATCAGCGCCCTGGTGGTGCCCGTGGCCGGGATGACCTGCGCCTTGTGCACACGCGGAGTGGAGCAATCGATCCAGCTCCTCGACAACGTCCAGGGAGCGTCGGCCGAGCTGTCCACGGGCCTGGTGCGGGTGGAGGCGGTGGAGGGGAAATCGCTGAACATCCGCGACGTCAAGGACCGGGTGCAGAAGGCCGGCTTCAGGGTCGGCGGTGAGTGCGAGATCGAGGCGATCGGCCGGTTCACCATCGATCCGGAAGGGCGGATCACGTTTCGCATTCCGGGGACGATCTACGCCTACCAGGCGCTGGAGGGGAGCGAGCTGAAGCGGCTGTTCAGGGTCCGCCCGGGGCTGGCCGGGGATTTCTTCGTGCTGTTCCGGCTGCACGAGCATCCGCGCTGGAAGTCTCCCGCCATCGCAATCGTGCGCGGCGAGCCTCGCGACGGCGTGAAGTCCGGCCGATGAGCCGCCGCCGAGCCGCCGCGAGGCACCTCCCGGCCCTCCTCCTGGCTTGCCTGCTCGCGCCGGCCGTCGCCTCCTGTGCCGGCGAGGGCGTCGGCGAGCCGGCCGTCGCGGCGACCGGCGGAACGCAGGATCGGGACGATCCCTACGCGAAATTGTCGCTTCAGGATCCGCAGGGCCGCCTGATCCGGCTCAGCGATTTCAAGGGGCAGGTGCGCATCATCGATGTCTGGGCGTCCTGGTGCGGTCCCTGCAGGATGATCATCCCGCACCTGAACCGGCTGTACGATCAGTATCGCGGCCGGGGGTTCGTGGTGATCGGCGTCTCGGTCGACGACGATCCGGCCAGCGTGGTGGAGTTCGCGAAGCGAATCCCGCTCAGGTATCCCTCCGGCATGTTGAACCCCGAGATCGTGCGCCTGCTGGGTGAGCCCGACGCGGTGCCCACCAGTTATCTGATCGACCGCCAGGGACGCCTGCGCAGGAAATTCGTCGGCTTCGTCGATCCCGAGACGATGGAGCGCGAGGTCCGTAAATACCTGGATGCCGCTCCCTGAGGCCGGCTCAGCGGTTGCGCAGGAAGTGCTCGACCTGCATGAGATAGCGGGTCGCGAAATACAGGAACGAGAGCAGCGGCAGGATCAGGGCGGTCAGGACGCTGCCGACGCCTCGCACCGGGCGGCGGGCGTACACCTCGATGATCACCACGAACAGGGCGATGATCCCGGTGCTGATCAGGACGAAATGGATCAGGAAAAGACCCCCGGCCAGAAGGGCATACGCGCGGCCGCCGCGCTCGATCGGCAGGACGCCC
>DATFVU010000369.1:0-2029 GCA_035260145.1 Candidatus Polarisedimenticolia bacterium
ATCATGCGCATCGGCGGAGGAACGAGCCCGCCGCATGCCGTGATCTCGGGCGACGCTCAGTGGGAATGCGACCGGCCGCTGAGCGGGCGGGTCCTCCTGGACGGCTCGGGCTCGAGCGATCCCGAGTCGGGGCAGAGCGGCCTGACCTTCGCCTGGTACGAGGACCTGGGTCTTGAGACGGAGCGGCTCCTGGGAACGGAGGCGATCCTGGACACGGTCCTGCCGCTGGGCGATCACCGGATCTCCCTGCGCGTCACGAATGCCTCGGGCCTGACCGACACGGCCGCGGTCACCGTCGCCGTGCAGGACACGGTTCCGCCCGAGCTGACCGTCGAGACCGATCCTTCGTTCCTCAAGCCGCCCAACCACCGGCTGGTCGACGTGCAGGTGGGATGGGAGGTGCTCGATGTCTGCGATCCCTCCCCGCGGGTGACGCTGATCTCCGCGACGAGCAGCGAGCCGGACGCCGGGAACGGCAACACGACCGGGGACATCGAAGGGGCGGACATCGGCACGGCCGACACGCTGATCAGACTGCGCGCGGAGCGATCCGGCAGCGGTGCGGGTCGTGAGTATCGATTGATCTACGACGCCACCGATCGGTCGGGCAATGTCGCGTCGGCCGTCGCCATCGTCAGCGTGCCCTCCGGCCAGGGCAACTAGTCCCCGGACACGCGGCGGTCCGCTCAGGCGCCGACGCGGGAGCGCAGCGCCTGGCGCGCCAGGCGGGTGACGTAGACGGTCACGGCCGCCGTGGCCAGAAGACCGACGACGAACAGCGCCCACTCCTGCGGTGTGCGCGATCTCTGGCCCGCCGTGGTCTCGGCGACGGCCCGGCCCGCGACGCCGAGATAGACGTAGAGCAGGGTCCCGGGCATCATCCCGATCCAGGAGGCCAGAACGTAGGCGCCGAACCGGACGCGCGTCAGGCCGTAGAGATAGTTGAGCAGAGTGAACGGGAAGAGCGGGCTCAGCCGGGTCAGCAGAACGATCTTCCATCCCTCGCGCCCCACCGCCTGATCGATCGCCGCGAAGTGCTTGTCGGCGGCCGCCCGGCGCTCGACCCTGTCGCGGGCGAGGTGCCGGGCGATCAGAAACGCGCCCGCGGCTCCGAGCGTCGAGCCGGCGGAGACGGCGACGAACCCCCAGCCGAGACCGTACAGAACGCCCGCGCCGATCGTCAGCGCCGAGCCCGGGACGAACAGGATCGCCGCCAGCGCGTAGACGATCGCGAACAGGGCGATCCCCCACGGACCGAGGGCGGCGAGCCCGTCGAGGACTTGCCGCAGCCAATCCGCCAGCGGCAGGAAGCGCAGCGCCGCGACCAGGGCGCCGAGCGCGACGAGACCGATAATGAGCCGCCCCCGCCCCCCGCCTTTGCCCGGGCTCACGGCGTCCTCCTCTGCCAGGCGTACAGCCTCGAGAGCAGGGCGCGCGTCCCCGGGGTGAGGCGCGTCCGCATGAAGGCGTCGCCGGCGCGCTGCGCCCCCTGCGACAGAGTCGGATAGATGTGCATCATGGACGACAGAGCCTGGAGGTCGATCCCCTCCCGCATCGCCAGGGCGATCTCGTGGATCAGCTCGCCGGCCGCTTCGCCGGCGATGGTCGCGCCCAGGATCGTCCCCCGACCCTTTGCCGCGATCACCTTCACCAGGCCGGTCTCCTCGCTGTCGAGGACGGCGCGGTCGATCTCCGAGTAGGGGATCCGGTGCACGTCGAAGGGAACGCCCGAGTGCCTGGCCTCCGTCTCGTTCAGCCCGACCCGCGCCACCTCGGGCTCGGTGAACGTGCACCACGGCACGACCCGGTAATCCGTCCGGGCCCGTCCCAGGCCGAGAAGCGGCGAGACCAGGATGTTGCGCACCACGATGCGCGCCTGGTAATCGGCGAAATGGGTGAACAGGTACGGCCCGCAGACGTCGCCCGCCGCGTAGATGTTCGTCCGGCTGGTCCGCAGATAAGGGTCGACCTCGACGCCGCGCGGGCCGAACGCGACGCCGATTTTCTCCAGTCCCATCCCCTCGACGTT
>DATFVU010000370.1:0-2563 GCA_035260145.1 Candidatus Polarisedimenticolia bacterium
GTCGCTTCCAAAGACATCCATCGAGCCGTAGGTGGCCGGAAAGTCGTTCGTTCCGACGAGGGTGTTCTCAAAACTGAGGTCGAGCCCGGTGCAATTCTGCAGGGACGGCGTGAGCGACCCCAGGCTCACCGTCCAGGTGCCGATGAGATCATCCCGGATCAGCCCGCAGTCGAGCCCCTGGTTGACCACCGTGGTGTTGTTGTCGTCGCAGGCGACGGCGGAGATCGCGACGAGCAGGACGATCGTGTGAGCCAGGCACTTCATCCGCATGGGTCCTGTCCTCAGGGGTGCGGGCCGATCATATCCCGATTGGGCCGCGTCATCCAAGCCCTGAGACGCCCGGCTTCACGGACCCGGGGTTCGATTCAGGGGCAGGTCAGGGCGTCGATGGGCTGGGGGGCGGCGCCGAACGGTCCGGCCGCGCACGAATTCCGGCCCCGGGCGAGATAGAAGTACCCGTCCCCGGCGGCCGGGTCGGGGCGCGCGTCGTCATGGCCGGTGGTCGGGAGCCCGGAGACGAGGCAGGACGTCGCCGATTCCGGCCCCGATGAGCGCAGTGCTTTGAGCGTCCCGCCCGCCAGATCGTACACGAGTCCGGGGCCGGTTCCGGACGGCTCGTCGGTCCAGGACAGGTGCGTCGGGCTTTGGGCGCCCACGCTGAAGTCCGCCACTTCGAGCGGCGTCAGGTAGGGCGCCGCCGCGTCCCCCGGCGAGCAGTCTTCGCCGTTGAGGTGGCCGTCGAGATCGCGATCGGCTCCGAGCCTGATCCCCGAGCCGATCGTGGCGCACAGGAACGTGACGGGGGCCGAGGCCCCCTGCCGCAGCGTGTTCGTGCCCACCTGAGGCTCGCCCGAGACGTCGGAAGTCCAGAGCCCGCCGACGCTGATCCCTCCGTCGAGGTACCAGGTCCGGAGGCGGCCCGATGAACGCGCGTACGCCACCAGCTCGCAATGGCGACCGAGATCGGCGCGGTTCCCCAGGTTCACGAGGGCGGCCAGGAGCGCCTCCTGTCCGGGCGTTCCGGTCGGCGGCGCGCCGGCGGGGACGGTGAGGTTGGCGCCCACAGACGGCCGGATGTTGGTCGGGAAGTACATCAGGAAGAGCGTCAGGTCACGCGCCTGCTGCGCGGTCAGGTTGAACACCTGCGCCGACAGAAACGTGCCGAGGTCGGGGATCGACCCGTCGTGGATGAAGCCGAAGCCGGTCTTCGCATCGGGGGGATTCGGCGTCGCGGGCGGCCCGAACTTTGGCCCGAACTTCTCGTACATGTTGCGCGTGTGCGGGACCTTCAAGTCGCTGTGCGGCACGCCGTCGGCGTTGCCGTTGAACAGCGCGGCCGGGGCCGTCGGCGGATCCCCGGGCTCGAGCCCTCCGAGCTTCCCTCCCGCCGCGCCGAACGGCATCGCGTGACAGGCCGAGCAGGACTGGCCGGCATCGGTCTGGCCGGTCAGGAAGATCCTCTCCCCCTCGGCGGGATTGCCGGTGAAAGGATTCCCGGGGATGGTGACGGGGGCGTTCGGCAGCGTGTCATCGACGTTGCGGAACGGGTTGGGCGGCAGGCTGATCCCGAGCGCGAACTGCCGGAACAGCTCCATCTGCGCCGCCGACAGACCGGCCGGCTCGCCGTTGATCGGCCCGATGTCGTGCGCCCCCAGGAGCCCGACGAACGCCTTGTTGAAGGCGTTGAGCGTGCCTCGGTCCCCCCGCCAGTGCAGCGGCTCCAGCATGCCGCGCAGGGTCTGTGTGGTCATCGGCCCCTTCTGGGGATCGAACCCCGTGTGCGACGAGAACGGGGGCTGCGCCGGAACGGTCTGCGGCTGGTTGTTCTGGGGAGCAATGAACCGGACGTTGTCCCCGGCCGTCCCGTACGGCACGAAGTTCCCCGGCGGGTTCCCCAGGTCCCACGCCAGCTCGTCCATGTTCCCCGAGATGTGGCAGGAGGCGCAGGAGTTGTCGCCGTGACCCGAGGTGTCGATTCCGTCGTACAGGAAATGCCGGCCGTTTCGAATCGTCGCGGAGGAGGGATCGTGCAGGGCGATCTCGCCGATCTTCTGCAGCGAGGAGGTGTCGACCAGGGCGATCGAGTTGCTGAAGCGATTCAGGACGTATGCCCGGTTCAGGTCCTCCCGCAGGGCGACGCCGGTCGGCCCCTCTCCGACATCGACGGCATCCGGCGCCTGTCGTGATGGCCCGAAGATGCACGCTCCGGAGGCGCACGCGCCATCCACCCTGAACAGCTTGCGCGATCCGATCGCGGTCAGGTAACCGAGCGTCCCGGCACGGTTCCAGACGAGCATCCCGGGCTGGGAGACGCTCGCCACCCGCTCCGGCAGGTTGGTCGCGGGGTCGCTCGCCCGGTTGATGTGGACGTTGAGGTCGACGATCGTCACGGACGGGCCCCCCGACGGATCGACGATGGTCAATCGATTGTCCACGACGTGGCCGCCGACGCCGAGCGGATGCTCGAACCGCACGTTGTTGCGGGCCTCGGTGTTGGGAACGTAGATCCGGCCGGTCCCCGGATTGACCGAGACGTCGAACAGGGTCGTCCCCAGGTGATCCA
>DATFVU010000371.1:0-24890 GCA_035260145.1 Candidatus Polarisedimenticolia bacterium
GGTGCTGTCGATCCTGCCGCAGGAAACGGCGGCCGCCGATCCCGGACTGCTGGCGGCCCTGCGCTCCCGCGAGCGGCTGCGCGATCTCCGTCTGGAGATCGCCGTCGGCCTGAAGAATCCCGATCTCCAGGGGCTGGCCGATCCCTATCTCGCCGCGGGGATCGAGGCGATGCGCGGCGGCCGACTGACGGACGCCGTGAGCGCGCTGTCGCAGGCGGCCGGCCGCAATCCGGAAAGTGGCAGCGCCCACCTGCTGCTGGGCGAGGCGTATCGCGCGGCGGGACTCGAGGCGGCCGCCGAGATCGCCTACGCCGAGGCGGTGCGTCGCGATCCCGAACTGGCCCCCGCCTGGAACGCTCTCGGCCAGGCCTTCGCATCGCGCGGCGAGATCGACAGGGCGGAGCGGGCCTTCGAGCGGGCGCTGCAGATCGAGCCCGGGCTGGCGGCCGCGAGCAACAACCTCGGGGCCCTGCGCCTTCGGGCGGGGCGATCGGAGGAGGCGGAGCGCCTGCTTCTCCGGGCGTTGGATGACGATCCCGATCTGGCCGCGGCGCAGGCGAACCTGGGACTCCTGCTGAGGCGTCGGGGGGACACCGCGGCGGCGGAGACGCGCTACCGCGCGGCGCTCGCGCTCGACCCGCTCAACGCGGACGCGCGCTACAACCTCGCGGCGCTTTTGAACGAGACGGGGCGGAGCGGCGAAGCGCGGGAGGAGCTGCGTCGTCTTCTGGCGAGCGACCCCACGGACCCGGACGCCACCGCCCTGCTGCGGCGGATCGACGGGAGGAGCTGAGGGGCGCGCCCCTGTTCAGGCGGGGGCCCAGATCGGCGCGTCCTGTCCGGCGCCGCGGCGCGGGTCCTTCCCGGGCAACGCTCCCCGCTCGAGCGGGTCCAAAAGCGAGCTCTGGGCCAGCATGCTGCGGATCGGCCCGCGGCTCCGGGAGACCCGGAGCATCGCGCCGTGCCGCCTGGCGTCATTCATGCAGACCACCAGGGCGCCGATGCCGCCGCAATCGATGGCGGCCAGCCCGGCCAGATCGATGGTCAGCTCGCGCATGCCGCGCCCGAGGGCCGCGCGCACGCGTCTCAGAAGTCTCGCTCCCGTGGAGCCGGACAGGATGCGCCCGGAGATCCGTACCCTCGCCTTGCGTCCCATCCAACGTTCGCTGATCTGAATGGTCTGGGTCATCATGTCATGCCCTCATCGAATCTCCTGAACGACGCTGATTGATACGAAGAGGGCGGCCATCCGGTTGCAGGGGGTTACAACTTTTTACAGGGGCTATCGGCTCGCGGGAGAGGACGAGGGAGAGGGCGCGGCGGACGCGGGGCTCGCCTGCGGTTTCGGCGCCTCGGCGGCCTCCTTGACCAGCACGTCGATTTGGTCCTCGATCTTCTTGAGGACGCCGGCCGGTGCGACGGCGATCGGAGTCCACGCCATGTCCCTCACCAGGATGTGCCCCGCCCGGTCGGGCGGCGAGATCAAGAGATGCTGCGATCTCTGTTTCCCGGTGGTGGCGTCCGCCTCCTCCTGGAGCGTCAGGTCCAGCGCCGGCCGGCGGGAGATGCCGGTACGCACCGACTCCTTCGGCCTGTCATCGAACGCCTGCGCCTTGAGATCGCTGATCATCCTGAGCAACGCGTCGACCGATTCGGCCTTCAGCGGCCCGGACGAGGGGCCGGAGAGCGTCCAGGCCTGATCCTTATCCCTCTTGATGGTCGCCGCCGGACCGCCCTGCCGTGACAGGCTGATCGTATCGACGCGGTATTGCTGCACCCCGAGCAGGTCGCGGCGCCTCAGATCGAAGAAGCGCGTCGTGACCTTGGTCCAGAAATCGGCGGGGACCGTGACGACGAAGTCGCGACCGACGGTGCGGGCGTAACGGCCGCCGCCGGGCGCCTCCTTCCCCAGGACGACCGACTTTTCCACGTCCCATCCCTCCTGGAGGAGGGTCATTCGAGCCAGGGGCGGCGAGAGTCCGTAGCGCTTCAGCTCGGGCTCATTCGCCTTCTCGCTGACGAAGGCGGTGGCCCGCAGGCTCCCGAGGGCGTTCAGGATATCCGTCAGCGTGGGACCGTCGGCCGGAGCCTCCATCGGCTGGCGCACGATCCAGCCGTCGTCCGGCTTCTCGAAGCGCAGGGTCTCGCGGCCGCGCTGAAGCGTCAGGCGCTTGACCTTCCAGGCATCGAGGGACAGGAGTGATTTGTCCCGCATCGAGAAGAGATCCTTGCGCGTGACGTCCTCGATAGAAGAGCTGACCACCGCGACCTCGCTCGACGCAGGGAGGACCGCGTAGCACGACCCTCCGATCGGGCTGGTGTCGCCGACCTGCAGCGTGGGGGATGTCCCGGGGCCCGTCTCGATCGTCAGGCTCGCTTTCGGCGGATCGAGGCCGTACTGCTTGCGATCCCCCGCCGCCCCGAGACGCCGCTCGATCTTGGCGAATTCGAGCGAGTTCAAGAGTCCCTCGACGTTGTCCTTGTCGGCGTCGGTCTGCAGCGGCTCGGTGATCGTCCAGGCGTCGCCCTTCTTCTCCAGGCGCATCGTCCCTTTGTCGTTGGAGAGCCGGATCGCTTTGAGGCTCGCGCGATCGAAGACGATCACCTTGTCCTTGCCCGCCGCTGCGGTCTCCTGGCTCGAGCCGCCCCGGATCTCGTAGACGTAGACGTACGCCCCGAGGCCGACGAACAGAACGATGGCGAGGAGGGGGCCGATCCGGCGCCTCACCGCGGACGCCTCAGAGTTTCCTGCGTCGCCACCAGATGGCCACCCCCGTGGCCGTGATGGCGAGCGGCGCCACCAACACGATGGTCAGAAGGTAATACATGACCTGTTGGCGGGAAAGGACCACGATCCTCGGCTGGGACGTCTTGGGCCGGATGGAGACCAGATCTTCCTGCTCCGACAGCCATGCGATCGTGTTCAGGGCGAGATCACCGTCGCCCGAGGCGTTGAAGAACCCATTGGTCAGGAAGTCGGAATCCCCGAACACCACCAGACGGGTCTCGGCGGCGGCCTTGGAATCCTCTTCCTTGGACTTGGCCGGCTCGACCGCGGCCTTCGCCGCCTCGAGCTTCTTCGTCGCGACCGCCGCCAGCGTGACCGGCCCCTTCGTGCCGGTGCCTTCCTTCAGCGTGATCCGGCCGGTCTTCAGCTCCCCGTTGTCCGGCTGCGCCCAGGACAGGGGGGACGTCTGCGCCAGCTTGGTGGCCGTCACGCCTTCGGGAAGGGATGACTTAATCTCCACCGAGCAGGCGAGCGGAAAAATCGTCTGATAGCGGAAGGTCTTGGTGATCGGGTGGAACTCGTCGTATCCGTCCGGCGAGACCAGCGGCAGAAGGTAGTCACCGCCGAACAGACGCGACACCTTGTCGACGATCACGTCCTTGCGCACCGAGAGACCGTACTGATCCAGGACCGGGCCGAGCCCCGACTCGTTCTCCGGATCCTCCAGGACCAGGAGGTGTCCCCCCTTGTGGAGGAACTCCTCGATCATCTTCGCCTCGGCGTCCAGGAAGGGCTTCTGCGGCCCCGCGATCACCACCACGCTGGCGTCCTGCGGGACGCCCTGGCTCGTCACCAGCGGCTTGACGGTGTAGTGCTGCTTCTCCAACTCTCCTTTGAGGACGGTCAGTCCGGTCTTCTCGCCGCCCGCCAGGTCGCGCTCACCGTGGCCCGTGGTGAAGTAGACGATCCTCTCGCGATCCTTGGTCACTTTGATCAGAGCGTTGGTCAGCGACTCCTCGTCGGCGGTGCTGACGCGGCTCTCGTTCTTGCCGCTCTCCACGACGATGGTGTTGGCGTCGGTGATCCCGTAGCGCTTGGCGTCGCCCGGGTGCGTGAAGGGATCGATGTACTGCACGTTCAGCCTGCGCGTGTGGTACTTGTACTCCCCGAGCAGATCCTCGAGCTTGCTCTTGGTCGGCTCGGCGTCGGCATAAAAGGCCGTGATGCTCACGTCGCGCGGCAGCGATTCCAGGATCTTGATCGTCTGCTCGCTCAGCGAGAACTGCCGGCTCTCGGTCAGGTCGAAGCGCTTGTGGTGGCGGCCGGCCAGGAAATTGATCAGCATCAGGACGGCGAGAACCGTCAGGGTATATCCGGCGCTCGCGCCGGCGGCGCGCGCCTTCTTCCCCTTCAGCACCGCCACCACGCGATCCCGGTTGAGCCACAGACCGGCCAACAGCAGAACGAGCCCGAAGACGGCGATGCTGGCGACGTACGCCATCCGCTCGGGCACCACGCCCGACAGGACGAACGCCAGGGCCAGGAGGAGCGCGCCGAATCCGGCGGCCGACCCCTTCACGAACTTCACCACCCCACCCCTATCCGCGCCAGCGCTGTGAGTCGACCACGCGCTGGGTCAGGAACAGCGACAGGAACACGACGCTCAGGTAGAACACGAGGTGCTCCGTGTCGAAAATCCCCTTCTGGAAGTCCTTCAAGTGATCCACGAACGACATCTTGTTGAGCAGATCGCCGAGCGTCGGACCCCCCAGACCCAGGTGCAGCTTCTCCCACAGGCCGAAGGTGACCGAATTCATCAAGCTGGCCAGGGTCACGGTCGCCGATTCGGCGATCCAGGGGAGGATCCAGAGTCCCAGCGAAGCACCGAACGCGCCGACCCCCGCGATGATCTGGTTCTCGGTCATCGACGAAATCAAGAGTCCGACCCCGAGGAACGACAGGCCCATCAGGAAGACTCCAAGGTACCCGACCAGGGTCGGCTTCATGTCGGGGCTGGCGTTGCTGGTCATGATCACGACCGGGTAGGCCAGGGTGACGCCGATCATGGCGAGCAGCAGGAAGGCGGCCCCGAGGTATTTCCCCAGAACGACCTGGGCGGTGGTCACGGGGGAGGTGAACAGGAGCTCGGCCGTGCCGGTCTTCCTCTCCTCGGCCAGGAGGCGCATCGACACGGCGGGAATCATGAAGAGGAAAATGATGCCGAGGCTGCCGAACAGCGGACGGATCACCATGTCGTTGACGTTGAGCTGGTTCAGGAAGTACGGGTTGCTGCCGAACCGCAGGCACAGCTCCGAGAAGCGGACCAGGTGGGCCCAGAAGATGTAGCCGCTCAGGGCGAGGAAGATGCCGATGATGACGTACGCCAGCGGGGACGTGAAATAGGTCCGGATCTCCCGCCAGGCGATGGCCAGAATGTTTCTCACGCCGCCTCACCCTGGATGATGCGGATGTAGGTATCCTCGAGGTTGAGCGTGATACCGCGCATCTCGAGGAGCCCCCAGCCCTGGGCGACCGCCCGCTCGGCGATCCGCTCGCTCACCTCCGGCGTTCCTTCCGTCTCCACCTGGAAGACGCCCGCCTGCCCGTCCTCACGCTTCACGTCGAGGACGCCGGGAATGGCGCGCATCTGTTCCTCGATACCGTCGGCCGGGCGCGCCAGACGCAGGACGAGGCGGCGCGTCCGACCGCCCCGCGCCTCCAGCGCCTCCAGCGTCTCGTCGGCCGCGATCCGCCCCTCGTTGATGATCAGCACGCGATTGCACGTCACCGTCACCTCCGCCAGCATGTGGGTGGAGAGGATGACGGTGTGCGCGCCGGCGAAGCTCTTGATCAGCTGCCGAACCTCGCGTATCTGCGACGGGTCGAGACCGACCGTCGGCTCGTCCAGGATGAGAACGTCGGGCTCGTGGAGGATCGCCTGGGCCAGTCCGACGCGCTGTTGATATCCCTTCGACAGGTTGCCGATGACCCGGCCCGCCACCTGCTGCAGGCCGCAGCGCTCGATGGCGCGGTCGACGCGGGAGGCGACGTCCTTGCTCGGGACCCGGCGCACGGTCGCCGCGAAGCGCAGGAAGGGCCGGACGATCATTTCCCGGTAGAGCGGCGGGTGCTCCGGCAGGTAGCCGATCCGTCGCTTCACTTCGATTGGGTTCTCCTGCACATCGAACCCGGCGACCTGCGCGGTCCCCGCGGTCGGCGCCACGAAGCCCGTCAGGATCCGCATCGTGGTGGTCTTCCCGGCGCCGTTCGGCCCCAGGAATCCAAGGATTTCGCCGCGCCCGACGGAGAAGGTGATCCCGTCCACCGCAGGGCGATCCCCGTACACCTTCCTCAAGCCGTTCACGTCGATCATGTCGACTCTTCGGGTTGGTCGATCAGTCCGAGCGCCGGATCACCTTAGCAGAGGTCTTCCTAAAAACCCAGAACCCCGACGCGAAAGAAGGACGATAACCTAGCGTGAGCCGATCCGGCTGTCAAGGTGTCGCGCCGAGGTATCCCTCTTTCTCCCCGGCAGGCGAACGGACGCGCGCACTTTGACGTCCCTACGCTCAGTCAGTATGCGGCACCGTGCCCTGCGCTTGCCGGGGCGTGCGAGACCGAATGACGGGGCCCCGCCGCGCGCTCCCCAGCGCGGTGAGCGGAGCGAGGCGAGCCGAGCGGAGGTTCGCGCAGCGAACCGGACGCGTCCCCGGCGAGCGCTGGGTCGGTGCCGCACATTGGAGATAGATCAGGTGGCGCGGGTCAGGGTCGCGCGGGGGTCGAGGACGGCCGGCGGGATTCGGATGCCACCTCGGCGAGATATCCCGGGCCTATCGCGTACAGCACCATCACCTGCCGGTCGGTCACGGGAAACCACTCGGACGACTCCGTGCGGACCTTCAGGAACGGAATGAAGCGGGCGACGGAGAGCAGCCGGGCCGCCGCGCCCGGCAGCGGATCGAGGAGCGCGCGCTCGACCCGGTCCGCGCGCGTCGTTCCGGTCGTGTCGCTCGCGCCGATCAGGTAGCGCAGCCGGTGGCCGTCGCGGAACCCGAGCCACTTGAGGCCCGGGTCCCAGACGATGAAGTCTCCCACCAGGGCCCAGCGGGCGCCGCTCGTCTCCCCCTCCATCACCCGGCCCGAGGGGTAGAGCGGATCCGGCACGAAGCGAATCCTGACTTTGGCCCAATCCGAGCGGCGCGCCTCGATCTGGCCCACGCGCATGGTCGTCTCGTTCGCCTGGAACTCCGCCTGGCCCAGGGCCAGGAAGGCCAGGGAGGCGCCGAGCGCGAGAACCACGATCTCCAGGAGGAGGCCGAGCAGGCGGTCCTGAATCGTGCCGCTGCGGTAGGGCGCGCCGAACGTGAAGCGCGCGCGAATCGACTGCAGGAGCCGCCAGGCGCCCCGCGCGCACAGCGCCAGCCCGGCGAACGAGAGGATCGCCGCGACGATCCCCAGCCTTCCGAAATCGCCCATCGCGCGCGGATCGTATGTCCCCCTCCCCGCGGCGTCAACGAGGATGATCCGGGCCTCCGATCGACGCTTGACCTCGACGGGTCCTCTCCCGGATACTGCGCCGCGGAGGAAACCCGTGGAGAGGTGCCGATTCACGAGCAGCTGGGGCGGTGTTGTGCGCTGCGGCGAGCCCGCCGATCGCCTCGGCTTCTGCCGGTTCCATTTCGAATGCTATCGACGGGGCGAGATCGACCTGCGCGGCGTGATTTCCGAGCGGGTCACCGACCAGCAGCGCCGGCGACAGATCAATTTCCACGGCCTCCGGCAGGAGAGCGCGACGAGCTCGGCCGTTTGAAGGGGCGGACCTGGTACTGCCAGACGGCCTTGTTATGCTCGGTCAGGGTCGTCGAGAAATAGTGACGGCCCGTGTTCATGGAGACGAAATAGAGGTAGCGCGTCTCCGCGGGCTCCACCGCCGCGAGCAATGAGGCCGCCCCGGGGTTGCCGATCGGCCCGGGCGGAAGGCCGTAGTAGCGATAGGTGTTGTAGAGCGAGTCGATCTTCAGATCGTCCTTGCGGATGTTTCCGTCGAACTGGTTGCGCATCGCCAGGGCGTAGATCACGGTCGGATCGCACTGCAGGCGCATTCCCAGGCGCAGGCGGTTGTAGAACACCGAGGCCACGAGGGCGTTCTCGTCCGCCTGGGCCGTCTCCCACTCCACCATGGACGCGAGCGTCGTGGCCTCGCGCACCGTGAGCCCCCTCTGGCGCACCTTCTCGATCCAGGACGGCTGGAAGACCTCGCGGAAGCGCGCCACCATGGTGGCGATGATCGTCTTGGCCGGCGTCCCCTTCTGCAGCGTGTAGGTATCGGGGAACAGGTATCCCTCCAGGTCCGTCGCCTCGGAATCAAGATTCTCGATCAGGGACGTGTCGTGGAACGCCTCGCGGAATTCCTCCTCCGTGCCGAACCCAGAGCGCACGAACTGCGCGAACACCTCGTCCGAGCGCACCCCCTCCGGGATCGTGACCTTGTGATAGTAGACGTCCCCCGAGATGAGCTTGTCGAACACCTCTCCCGGAGTCATGGGCCGCGTGAACGAATATTCCCCCGCCTTCAGCCCCCGCGTCCGGCCGGTCATGCGAAGGTAGGTCATCGCCAGCGGCGAGCGCTGGATCACACCGTGCTCCTCGAGGATCTCAATGGCGCGCATGGCGCCGGTGCCTTCGGGGATCTCGATGATCACGTACGAGGCGCCGTAACCTCGGTAGGGGATCGAGGCCCACAGGAACACCCGGGCAGACCAGGTCAGCGCCAGGACGAGAAGAACGGCCCCGGTCGTTCCGATGAGCCAGTGGTCGCGCAACCAGCCCGGGAGCCGACTCATTCCGCGACGTCCGTCGGCCGCTGCGCGTCCAGCCATGTTTGCAGGAGGATCACCGCCGCCACCTGGTCGATGACCTTCCTCCGCCTCGCGCGGCTGACGTCTCCTTCGATCAGGATCCTCTCCGCCTGCACGGTCGTGAGCCGCTCGTCCCAGGGGAGGACCGGAAGTCCCGTCGCCCCCCGGATCTTCTCGATGACCGCCTCGGTCAGGCGCGCCCGGCCGCCCTTCCGGCCATCCATGTCCAGCGGCAGGCCCACGACGATGCGACGCACATCGTGCTCGCGGACGAGTGCTTTGAGCCGCTCGAGGTCCTCCGACCAGCGGGTCCGTGACAGCGTCAGGAGGGGGCGAGCCGCGACGCCGAGCTCGTCGCTTAACGCGATTCCGATTCTCCGGTCGCCATAGTCGAGGGCCATGGTTCGCCCCAAAGTACCGCCCGCGGCCCTCCCGGCCATGGAGTCGCTCATGGCCGTAAGGTATACGCCGTCCCGGGGGAGGTCAAGGAAGCGGTTCCCGCCGCGACTCAGCGCCTGGTCTGCGCTTCCTTCCAGTGGATGACCTTCGGAATGTACTCGGCGGGCACGAAGTCGGGCGAGTTTTCCTTGGTGTGGCAGGTGACACAGGAGGACACCTCGGTCTTGCCGTAGCCGGCCTCGTTCGGTCCGGGGTGGAGACTGCTGGGTCCGTGGCACGACTCGCAGCCGACGTTGACGAGGTTCGGCGTGGCCTGGGGGTTCTGATAGCCGCCCTTCCGATTGAACCCGATGGTGTGGCACCCCAGGCACTGCGGGTTGAACTCCTGGTGGGCGGTGACGAGGGTCTGAAAGGCGTGCGCGTGCCCCGATTTGCCCCACACGGCGAACGCCTGCTCGTGACACACGGCACAGCGATCCGACCCCGTGTAGGCCGGCTCCGCGTTTACCGGCTGGGCGTTCCCCGGCTGGGCGTTTGCCGGCACCGGCGCCGCAAACGGGCTCTGGGCGAGCGTTTGCGCCTTGTTGAATTCGTTGATCGACACTTTCACCGACTCCATCAGGGCTGCCAGCTTCGGTTCGTCGGGCCACTCGCGCGTCAGCTGGACGAGCGAGCGCTGCTGTGATGCGATCGCCTTCTTGCCGTCGAAGGTCAGGCGCACCTCGCCCAGCGTCTTCCCCTGATCGCCCACGTACATGAGGCGGGCGCGCCCGAGCTGCGTGTCCTCGGGAAAATCATCGGTGCGGGTCGCCATTGCCGTCTTGCCGGGCGTGGAGTCGCCGCCGAGAATCAGGTCGATCTCTTTGATCCGCTTGGGCAGTTGCCGCGCCTGCTCCAGGTCCATACCGACCAGCGCCACGATCACGTCCGCCTTCTGACGCAGGGACGGCAGGTTCTTCTCCGCCGCCGCCAGCGGGTCCACGGTGACGATTTTTCTCTTCGCGGGCCCGACCTTGAGGAAGGCGGGGTCGCTCCGGGTCAATCCGATGAACCCCACGCGCACCTCCTTGACCTTGGCGCCGTCCCGCAGGACCGTCCTGACGACCGTCGTGGGCGCCACGATCGGCTCGCCCGTGTCCTGCCACACGATGTTGGCGGACACAAAGGGGAACTGCGCCTTCTTCTGGCGATCGAGGAAGACGTCGTAGCCGTCCGACAGCTCGCGCAACGACAGGTTCGCGACCTTGTACCCCAGGGCGTTCATCCCCTCGATCAGCGCCTCGGTCTGCTTCTTTCCGGGAACCGTGGGGTCGCCCGTGAAGTCTCCGGCGTCCACCCAGACAATCGGCGTGGCGGGGTAGGCCTTGTTGAAGACGTCCCTGTATCCGGCCCTCCGGGCCAGCGCCCCGCGGGGGTTGTGGGGTCAGCCGCAGGGCTCGATGTAGCCGACCACCTGACTGGTGAACACCAGGTCCAGGTCGGGAGCCGGGCCGCGTGCGAGCGGAGGGTCGGCTTTGGGTTGATTCGGATTCACCGGGACCGACAGCCCCTGAGGCAGGGCATGCGGTCCGGCGAGGAGGGCCAGGAACAGGATGGCGGCGCAACGAACCCTTCGCATCGATGTCTCCAATCCCCGGCGGTTCCGGCACGATCTGCAGGAGGACCCGGCGATTATAGGTTCGACCCCGGAACCGGTCAAACATCGCGTTGCGTCTTCGAGCGACGATCCGCTAAAGTGGGTCGGCCCGGGGCGCCCGCGCGAACCCGTGCCGACCAGGAGGCCCGATCCATGGACAACAAGCCGCCGCAGGAGATCCAGCTGCGCGTGCAGATCGACAACACCGTCGCCGAAGGGGTCTACGTCAATTTCGGCAGCATCGTGCACAATCGCTCCGAGTTCATCCTCGATCTGGGCCGCATCGTTCCGGGAAAAGCCGACGTGAAGATCCTGACGCGCGTCCTGACCACTCCTCTGCACGCCAAGCAACTCCTGCGCGCGCTGAGCCAGAACATCGAGCAATACGAGAAGAGCTTCGGAGAGATCGCCGGGGCCGATGAAGCGGCGAAGCGTGTGGGGTTCTAGGTGCCGCCGCGCTCCGGGCTGCAGTTCTGGCACCTGTTGGTGATCGTCCTCCTGGCCGGGATGCTGGGCACCGCTCTGGGCGACATCATCGGCAAGGCGTTTCCCGACTCGGCGGCGGGGCGATTCCTTTCCGCCGGCATCACGGTCGGCACGACTTCGCCGTGGGATCTCGACCTGAGGGTCGTCACCCTCACGGGCGGCGTCCTCCTGCGGCTGACGATTCTAGGGGCGGCGGGTGCCATCGCCGCCCTGGTCATCTTCTTCCGCCGGGTCTGACGCGTCGCCCCCCATGCCGTCACGCTCGATCGTGCTCGTCTCCGCGTCGCCCCGGCGCTCGGAGCTTCTGCGTCTCGCGGGCCTGGAGTTCACGGTGCGCCCCGTCGACATCGACGAGACGCCGGGCCCGGGCGAGCCACCCGGCCCCCTGGCGCTTCGCCTGGCGCGTTCCAAGGCGCTGGCCCTTCCCGCCCCCGCCGCTCCGGCGCTGGCGATCGCGGCGGACACGGTCGTGGCCGTGGAAGGGGCGGTCCTCGGTAAACCGCGCGACCCGGAGGATGCGCAGCGCATGCTGCATCTGCTCGCGGGGCGCACGCACGAGGTGATCACGGCGGTTGCGCTGCGCCTCGTTCCCGAGGAGTCGATCTCCTGCGAGCACACCATCTCGCGCGTCACCTTCTCCCCGATGTCGTCGGAGGACATCAACTGGTACGTCGCCACGCGCGAGGGCATGGACAAGGCCGGGGCGTACGCGCTTCAGGGCGTCGGCGCGCTGTTCATCCGATCGATCTCGGGGAGTTACACGAACGTGATCGGGCTGCCTCTCGAGGGCCTGTACCCGCACCTCCGGGTCCACGGGCTGCTCCCGTCTCCTCCCACCCGTCGCTGATCGTCGCGTCTCGGCCGCTCTCCCGCGGCCGGCGCCGTTCCGACCTTGCCGCGACGGCCCCGCAAACTTAGATTTTCAGCGGCCACTGCGGACAAGGGAGCCTTGCCACGCTCATGGAATCGGCGGTCCTGGAAGCGTACGAAAAACTCATCACGGTCACCATCAACGGCCGAAGCTACGACGTGCCGGAGAACAACACACTCCTGCGCGTGCTGCAATTCATGAACCTGGAGCTGGCCTACAGCAAGTACTGCTGGAACGGCGACTGCCGCAACTGCGCCTTCCGCTATATCTCCCGCAAGACCGGCAACGAGGTCGAGGCGCTCGGCTGCCAGATGCGCCTGTTCCAGAATATGGTCATCCGGTGTCTGCCCGAGGGCGTGGTCCTCAACTGAGCGGTTGTCGGGCCTTCGAACGACCGGTTGAGTGCCCTATTCCCGGCGAGAGTCGGCGGCGGGCCGCCAGCGGATGACCGGGTTGCGGGCGGCGCCCACCTCATCAAGCCTCCGGACCGGTGTGGTGTGCGGAGCCGTCCGGACGAGATCGGGATCGCGGCGGGCCTCCTCGGCGATGCGGTGCATGGCGTCGATGAAGGCGTCCAGCTCTTCCCGGCTCTCGCTCTCCGTCGGCTCGATCATCAGGGCCCCCTTGACGATCAACGGGAAATAGATGGTGGGTGGGTGGAATCCATAGTCCATCAGTCTCTTGGCGACGTCGAGCGTGTGGACGCCGCTGTCCTCCAGGTTGCGATCGGAGAACACCACCTCGTGCAGCGACGGAGCGTCGTACGGGAGATGGTAGGTGGACTCGAGCCCGCGGCGAATGTAGTTGGCGTTGAGGACGGCGGTCTCGGACATCCGCCTGAGCCCGTCCGGGCCGAGCGCGCGGATGTAGGCATAGGCGCGCACGAACATCCCGAAGTTGCCGAAGAACGAACGCACCTTGCCGATGCTCTTCGGACGATCGTGCCGCAGGACGTAGGCCTCCCCTTCCTTCTCGATCGTGGGGACCGGCAGGTAGGGCTCGAGCGCGCGGCTCACGCCGACCGGGCCGGCCCCGGGTCCGCCGCCGCCGTGCGGGGTCGAGAAGGTCTTGTGCAGGTTGACGTGATGCACGTCCACGCCCATGTCGCCAGGGCGGGCCACGCCGACGAAGGCATTGAGGTTGGCGCCGTCCATGTACAGGAGCCCCCCGCGCGAGTGGACCACCGAAGCGATCTCCTGGATCTCCCCCTCGAACACTCCGAGAGTGTTCGGGTTGGTCAGCATCAGCAGGGCGACGTCCTCCGACATGCGGCGCCGCAGGGCGGACAGGTCCACGCAGCCGCGCTCGTTCGACGGGATCTGCTCGACGCGGTACCCCGCGATACGGGCGCTCGCCGGATTCGTGCCGTGGGCGGAGTCCGGGATCAGGACGACCTGCCGCGGGTCGCCGCGCTCGCGATGGTAGGCGCGGGCCATCATGATCCCCGCCAGCTCTCCCTGGGCCCCGGCGGCCGGCTGCAGGGTGAACCGGTCCATCCCGCAGATCGCGCACAGCGCCAGCTCGAGGTCGTGCATCAGGCGCAGGCAACCCTGCGCCGCGGCCACGGGAAGCTGCGGGTGCGCCTCGGCGAACCCGGGCAGCCGGGCGACCTTCTCGTCGATCTTCGGGTTGTATTTCATGCTGCAGGAACCGAGCGGATAGAGGCCCAGATCGATGGCGTAGTTGAGCCGGGACAGCCGCGTGTAATGCCTCACGACCTCGACCTCGCTGAGCTCGGGGAATCCCTCGATCGACTCGCGCCTGTAGCGCGCGTCCAGAGCCGATCCCTCCGTCTGAGGCACATCGAGGGGCGGAAGGGCGAAGCCGCGCCGGCCCGGACGGGACAGCTCGAACAGAAGCCTCTCCGGTTCGCGCAGATCGCGATCCCGGCTCAATGAAGCCTCCCCAGCTCGTCGGCCAGCCGGTCGATCTCGGCGCGCGGGTTGAGCTCGGTGACGCAGACCAGGAGGTCTCGATCCATGTCCGCCCCGTAGCGCGACAGCGGGATCCCGGCCACCAGTCCGCGGTCGAGCAGGAGACGCACCGCCTGCTCGGCGGGGATCGGCAGGCGTACCGTGAACTCGTTGAAGATCGGGGCGCTGTACGGCAGGCTGCAGCCCTTCGTCGCCGCGATCCTCTTGCGCGCGTAGGCCGCCTTGGCGTGATTGTGGACCGCCAGGTCCCGCAGCCCTGACTTTCCGACCGCGGCCAGGAAGATCGAGGCGATCAGCGCGCACAGCCCCTGGTTGGTGCAGATGTTCGAGGTCGCCTTCTCGCGCCGGATGTGCTGTTCGCGAGTCGACAGCGTCAGGACGTAACCTCTGCGGCCGTCCACGTCCAGCGTCTCCCCCACGATGCGCCCCGGCATGTTGCGCAGGAACTCCTGCCGCGCGGCCATGAAGCCGAGATAGGGCCCGCCGAAGGATAGCGGCACGCCGAACGCGTGCCCTTCACCGACCACCACGTCGGCTCCCTGGCTGCCCGGGCCTTTCAGGAGCCCCAGGGACACCGGCTCGCTCACGGCGACGATCAGGCACGAGCCGGCCTGTCGGGCCGCAGCGGCGAACGCCTCGATATCTTCGAGGCATCCGAAGAAATTGGGGTGCTGGACGATCAGGGCGCTCGCCTTCCCCTCCCCCAGGACCCTGCGCGCGGCTTCCGGATCCGCGCTGCCGTCGGGGCGGTGACCGAACATCGTGATGCCCAAATCCAGGTTCGCCAGGTAGGTCTTGCACACTTGAAGATACTCGGGGTGCACGCGGTCCGAAACGACCACCCGGCCGCCGCGCGACATTCTCTCCGCCATCAGGATCGCCTCGGCCAGCGCGGAGGCGCCGTCGTACAGAGAGGCGTTGGAGATGTCGAGCTCGGTCAGCTGGCAGATCAACGTCTGGTACTCGAAGATCGCCTGCAGCGTCCCCTGTGTGATCTCCGGCTGGTAGGGCGTGTACGAGGAATAGAACTCGGTCCGCGAGATCAGGTGATCGACCAGCGCCGGGCAGTGGTGACGATAGGCGCCGCCGCCGAGGAACTGGGCGGCGGCATCCGGGCGGCGGCCTTCGGCCGCCCGCGACGACATCTCCGCCAGAAGCTCCTGCTCCGACAGCGCCGGCGCGATGGACAGGGGACGCTTGAGGCGGAGCGACTCGGGGATGCTCGTGAACAGATCGTCAATTCGCGCGACGCCGATCTCCCGCAGCATCGCCTCCCGGTCGGCGTCGGACGCCGGGATGTAGCGGTGGCCGTCCCCCATTTCAGTTCGCTTCTTCCTCGATATATTTCCGGTAGTCGGCCGCCGACATCAGCGAGGGAAGCTCCTTCGGATCGGCCAGCTTGAGCTTGATCAGCCAGCCGTCGCCGTACGGATCCTTGTTGATCGTCTCGGGATTCTTGGCCAGGCCGGCGTTGACTTCCAGCACTTCGCCCGACACGGGCGCGAAGATCTCCGAGACGGCCTTCACCGATTCCACCGTGCCGAACTCCTCGCCGGCCACGACGGGGGACCCGGTGGCGGGGAGCTCCACGTAGACGATGTCCCCGAGCTCCGACTGCGCGTAGTGGGTGATGCCGACCGTTCCGACATTGCCGTTCACGGCCACCCACTCGTGCTCTTTCGTGTACTTCAGGTCTTCGGGATAGATTCCGTTCCCTTTGCTCAAACGGGCCTCCTCAGCTCCGCCGCCTGTAGAAAGGCGTGGGCACGATCACCGCCTGCGCTTCGCGGCCGCGGATCCCGACGGAAATTCGGGTCCCGGCCCGGGCCGCCCGGGACGGGACGTACGCCAGGCCGATGCTTTTCTTGACGGTCGGCCCGAAGGTGCCGGAGGTCACCACACCCGCCTCCGAGTTCTCGAGCCGGATCGGAAACCCGTGACGCGGTATTCCGGCGTCGATCATCTCGAACCCCATCAGCCGGCGGAGCGGTCCCCTCTCCTTTTCGCGGGCCAGCGCCTCTGATCCGATGAAGGGTCCCTTGTCGAGCTTCAAAACGAAGTCGAGGCCCGCCTCGAGGACGGTGGTGGTCTCATCGATGTCGTTGCCATAGAGGGCCAGCCTCGCCTCGAGGCGCAGCGTGTCGCGCGCTCCGAGGCCGCAGGGCAGGAGGCCGTGCGGCTTTCCCTCCCGCATGAGGGCGTGGAACAGATCGGGCGCCGCGGCGGCGGGCGCGTAGACTTCGAAGCCGTCCTCGCCGGTGTACCCCGTGCGCGACACCAGGCAGACCGCCCCGGCCACGGCGGTCTCGACGAAATGAAACGATCGCAGCGAGGCGAGCGGCGCCTTGACCAGCGGCTGAAGGACGGCCTGCGCCCGCGGCCCCTGCAGAGCCAGCTGCGCGTAGCGCGACGACGCGTCGATCACGTCCACCTCGCCGCGCGCCTGCGACGCGATCCAGGCGAAGTCCTTCTCGGTGTTGGCGGCGTTCACCACCAGAAGGAAGTCCCTCTCGCCTTTGCGGTAGACGATGATGTCATCGACGAACGTCCCCCGCTCCGTCGTCAGGGCCGTGTACTGCGCCTGTCCGGAACCGAGCCGCGAGGCGTCGTTGCAGGTCACCCTCTGCACCAGATCGAGGGCCGCCCCGCCGCGCACTTCCACCTCTCCCATGTGGGAGACGTCGAACAGTCCCGCCGCCGAGCGCACGGCCGCGTGCTCTTCCAGGACAGAGGAGAACTGCACCGGCAGCTCCCACCCGGCGAACGGGACCATCCTCGCCCCCATGTCACGAAACAGGCGGGTGAGCGGAGTTGTTTTCAGCGGCCCGGCCGCGACGGGCATTCTCGCTCCTCTCGAAGAACCGTAACCGTAACACACGGTCGCAGGTCAGTCAAGAAGCCGTTTGTTCCCAAGTCCTTCCGTTTCTTGCAAATACGCGTTTCGGACCCTATATTCGCCCGGCCGGGGAAGGGCCTTCGTGTGCCCTCCGGGGGTCAGCAGGCGCTCCCCGCCGGAGTCGTGTGTGCCGCGAGAGTACGCGACCCAGTGCTGGTCCTGTCTAGGCGAATTCGACGCCGCCACGGCCATCTGGTGCGCCTGCAGCGCCAAGAGCGCCACCAAGCTCTGTCCGTTCTGCTTCCACTGTTTCTGCCAGGCCGACGCGGAATATCGCGAGACCTTCTGGAGAAACGCCCCGTCCGATCTGAAGGAAGAACGGGATCTTTTAAAGGGGGCCGCCGGCTCATCGGGGGAAGCGCTCATCCGATCGAACCTGCTCAGCACCGATCAGCTCGTCGCGGCGCTGCGCTGGCGGCAGAACCGCGGCGGCGCCCTGGAGGACGCCCTGGTGGACCTGGGATTCGTGTCGCGGGAGAATCTCGAGCTGATTGTGAAGCGACAGGTTCCCGACTCCGCCACCACGATGGATCTTTCGAAGGGGCTGGTAGACGCCTCGCTGGTCAAGATCGTCACCGTCGAGCTGTGCTTCCGGAAAAAGATCCTTCCGATCAGCAAAGAGGTGATCGGCGAGAAATCGATCCTGACCCTGGCGATGGCGGGCCCGACCGATGTGGAGACGATCGATCAGGTCCAGAGCCTGACCGATTGCCGTGTCATCCCGATGAACGCCTCGGAGACGGACATCCTCAATCGTCTCCAGGCGCTCTTCCCGAATGAGGTCGCGGCGCTCACGGCCGGCGAGGGCCGGGAGAACACGCCCGCCCCTTCGGCCGCGAATCGTCCGACGCGTCGCGCCGCGGCCCGAACCGCGGCCGCGAGCGCGCCGCGGCCAAGGTCAGGCCGACGCGGCTCGGCGAAGCCGACGCCGCGGGAGATCGAAGAGCTCGAGGAGATTCTCGACGCGGTCCCGACGCCGGACCCGGCGGCCGTCCCCGTGGCGGCACCCGCGGTTTTCCCCGACGCCGATCCCCTGGCCCTGCCGCGGGCGCCCGCCCCCGTGCCGCCGGAGCCTGCGGCCGTCCCGCAGCCCCAGGCTGCCGTTGACGAGGGGGGGCTGCTGCAGGCGATCCTGGCGGACGCCATCTCGAAGAGGACCTCCCATCTTCAATTCGAGATCCGGGGGCCGTCGCTCTCCCTGTTCCTGCGGATCGATGGCAACCTGTTCCGCGCGAAGGTTCCCGCCTCGGCCTCCGCGGCGGGGATCGAGCGCGCGCTGAACTCCGTCTCCGGCCTCCCAGCCAACGACCATCCGGCGGCCGGACATCTCGCCGTCAGGTCCGGCGAGCGCAAGATCGAGGTGGTCGTGCGCCGCTTCCACTCGCCCGGCGCGGTCAGCTTCCTGCTGAAGATCATCGAGCGCACCGACTTCCTGCGGCCGCTCGGCGATCTGGGCCCGAGTGCTTTCGACCTGGATCGGATTCGCCAGGCCCTGGCCTTGCAGCGCGGACTGCTGCTTCTGAGCGCACCGCCGCACAACGGTCTCGAGACGACGCGTTACTCGCTGATGTCCCACCTGGCGACCGAGCGCCGGCGCGTGCTGTCGATCGATGCGCCGCAGCTGGTCGGCATCGAGGGCATCCGCCAGGAGGAGGTGGGGTTCCCGGCCGACGCCGCGAGATGCCGGGCCGCCGTGACGGCGATCCCGGGCAGCGAGGTCGTGTTCCTGCCCGAGGTCCAGACGGCAGAGATGGCCTCGCTCGCGGTTGAACTGGCCGGCTCCGCCCTGGTCGTCGCGGGCATTCAGGCGCGCCGCGCCTCCCAGGCGCCCGCCGCCCTGCTGTGGCATCAGGTCGATCCCACAACACTCTCGTCACGCCTGATGCTGATCCTGAACCAGCGCCTGGTCCGTCGGATTTGCCGATCGTGCCGCACCACATCGCCTGTGACGGATCGGGTCCTCAAGCTCATGGGACTGAGCCCGGACGAGGCTCTCGACCTCAAGGTGTCGCAGGGGGCCGGGTGCGATGCCTGCGGTCCTCTGAGCCCCGGCTACGCGGGGCGAGTCGCCCTTTGCGAGATCCTGCAGGTGACTCCCGAGATCGCCGCGCTGGTGGCGGCCGGAGGATCGCCGGGCGAGATCGAGCGCGAGGCCCGCCGGGCCGGCATGAGTCCGCTGCGCGCGGCCTGCCTGGCCCACGTGGGTCAAGGGGTCACGACGCTCGAGGAGTTCCAGAAGGGGAATTTCTGAGCCGGCGCACGATGACCCGGGCCAGCTCGGGGACCGTGTAGCGGCGTGGCAGGAGCGCCACCCGGAACCCCTCGCGCCGCGCCGTCGCGGCGGTGATGGGGCCGATGGCCGCGACCGGGACCCGGCGGATGGCCCGGGCATCCCTCCCCCGGCGAAACAACCTCGCGAACGACGAGACGGTCGAGGACGAGGTGAAGGTGATCAGGTGCAGCCCGCCCCGGCGCAGCGCCTCGCGGATCTCTCGCGCCCCCTCGCGCGACCGGGCCGTGCGGTAGACCGGCACCACCTCCACCCTCGCTCCCCGGCGCCGCAGGGCCCCGATCAGAACGTCGCGCGCGACCGCGGCCCGCGGAATGAGAACACGCGCTCCCAAAAGCCTGCGCCGGCGCATCACGGCGACGATCCCCTCGGCGCGGTGCTCCGCGGGGACCGCCGCGACCCTCAGGCCGCGCTCCCTGACGGCGGCGGCCGTCGCCGGCCCTATCGCCACGATCTCGATCCCCCGCAGGTCCCGAACGTCCCGTCCGATCTCGAGCAGGCGGCCGAAGAAGCGCGAAACGCCGTTCACGCTCGTGAAGATCAGATAGTCGTACGAAGCGATTCGCGACAGCGCGCGATCCAGGGGGGCCATCGATCGGGGCGGCTGAAGAACGATCGCGGGGGCCAGGATCACCCGCGCGCCCTGCTCTCGCAGCGCCTCGACGAACGGGCCCGCCTGGTCCCGCGGCCGGGTCACGGCGATCGTCCGGCCGCGCAGCGGCAGCCTTCCGAACCAATCGAGGCGGCGTCGCAGGCGCACGACCTCCCCCGCGACGAGCAGGGCGGGGGGCCGGATTCGGGCGACTCGGGCGCGCGCCGCGATGTCCTTTAGCGTCCCCGTGACGACCTCCTGCTCCGGGAGGGTCGCCCAGCGCACCAGGGCCACGGGAGTCGACGGCTTCATCCCCTCCCGCAGAAGCCGACCGACGATCGCCCGCAGGCGGCGCACTCCCATGTAGAGGATGAGCGTGTCGGCGGCCGCCAGGGCTCTCCAGTCGGGACGATCGTCGCGCCTGGCCGGGTCGAGCTGACCGGTCGCGAACGTCACGGTCGAGGCATGCCGCCGGTGGGTGAGCGGAATGCCGGCCCAGGCCGCGGCGCCGAGCGCCGCGGTCACTCCCGGCACGACGGTGAAAGGCACGCGCGCGCGACGCAGGGCCGACGCTTCCTCCCCTCCCCTGCCGAACAGGCTCGGGTCTCCTCCCTTCAAACGCACAACGCGCGATCCGCGCCGGGCTCGATCGACCATCATGCGATTCACCAGGTTCTGGGGGACGCCGTGCCTGCCGCCGCGCTTTCCCGCGTCGATGCGCTCGGCGGTGGCGGGGGCGAGGGCCAACAGCTCGCGGGACGCGAGCGCGTCGGCGATCACCACGTCGGCTCTCCCCAGAAGATCCCGACCGCGGGCCGTGATCAGACCGGGGTCTCCGGGGCCGGCGCCGACCAGGTGAACGACGCCCATGCGACGACGCTTCCCCTTCACGGACCCTCGGTGAGGGGGGCGGCGGGACCGCCGACCAGGGCCGCGGCGCCCCGTGACAGGAGGATCCCGGCCATCGCCAGACCGATCTCCTCGGCGTCCGCGACAGCACCGTCACGATTTTCCCTGAGGAGAGGCGACCCGCCGGAGCCGGCGACCAGTCCGCGCAGACGCAGTCGGTCGCCCGTCACCTCCGAGACGGCGGCGATCGGCGCCTGGCAGCCGCCACCCAGGCCGCGCAGGAGCGCGCGCTCGGCCGCCACCGCGGCGGCGGTCGGCTGGTGATGCAGAGGGCGGAGGATATCGATGAGGTCCCGATCATCGGCGCGGATCTCGATCGCCATCGCTCCCTGGCCGGGCGCCGGGATCATCTGGTCGTACTCGAGCAGCGAGCCCTCGACCTCGATCCCCAGACGGCGAAGACCGGCGCTCGCCAGAAGGATCGCGTCGAAATCGCCGCGCTCCCATTTCGCGAGGCGTGTTTGGACGTTTCCGCGAAGGTCGACGGTGACCAGATCGGACCGCAGCGCCCGGATCTGGCAGGAGCGCCGCGGGCTGCCGGTGCCAATCCGGGCACCGCGCCTCAATCCCATGGGGCCGGGCGCTCCCCGGGCGATCAGCACATCCCGAGGATCCTCCCGTCGCGGCACGCAGGCGATCGAAAGGCCCGACGGCTGGCCCGTCGGCAGGTCCTTGAGGCTGTGCGCCGCGGCATCGACCCGCCCCTGCAGGAGCGCCTCTTCGATCTCTTTCACGAAGACTCCCTTCCCCCCCATCGTGGCGAGGGATCTCTCAAGGAAACGATCGCCGGTGGTGTGGATGATTTCGATGCGGGCGGCGTGCCCCGCCTCCCGCAGGCGGCCGCAAAGCCACTCGGCCTGCCAGAGGGCCAGGCGGCTGGCGCGGCTGCCGATCACGACCGTCCGGGCGGTCACCGGTCGTCCCGGCGGTCCGTGGACTCCGCGGGCTCCGTAGCGGCATCGTCTGCGCCGCCGTTCTCGGAGCCCGTCCTGGATGGCGGTTCGATCCCGAAGATCTCCCGTATCAACTCGACCCGTCCGCCGCCTTCCTGGGCGGCGGAGCGCTTCAGGGCCAGGGTGGGAAAGTGGAGGAGCTTGTTGACGAGAGACGCCACCATCTGGCGGAGCGCGTCCTCCTGGGTCGGAGACAGCGCTCCCAAACGGGCGCGGTAGCGCGAGACTTCGTGCTCCGCGATGTCGTGGACATGCTGGCGCAGCGCGACGATCGCCGGCGCCGCCTCGAGGGATTTCATCCAGCCCAGATAGGCCTCGGTCTCCTGATCCACGATCTTCTCGGCGACGACCATTTCCTTGCGTCGCTCGTCACTGCCCGCGCGCACCAGGCCCTGCAGGTCGTCGAGGTCGTACAGATAGACGTTGTCCACCTCGTTCACCCCGGGATCGACGTCGCGCGGCACGGCGATATCGATGAAAAAGATCGGACGTCCGCGCCTGGCCCGGCTGACGTTCTGAGCATCCTCCCGGCCGATGATCGGCTGCGGCGACGCCGTCGAGGCGATCACGATGTCCGCCTTTTGCATCTCCTGGAGCATACGGTCGAACGGCACGGATCGCCCGCCCAGGACACGCGCCAGATCGTCGGCGTGCTGGTAGGAGCGATTCGCCACCAGAATCGAGCTGACCCCGTTGCCGATCAGGTGTTCGGCCGCCAGACGCGCCATCTTCCCCGCTCCGAGGATCATCACGGTGCGATCCGCCAGATCGCCAAAGATGTCCCGCGCCAGGCCGACCGCCGCGTAGGCGATCGACACCGGATGCCGGGCGATCGCGGTCTCCGTGCGGACGCGCTTGGCGACTGAAAACGCCCGGCGCAGCAGGCCGTCGAGCACGGGGCCGATCGAGCCGCTCTGTCCGGCCAGGGCATAGGCCTCCTTGACCTGGCCGAGGATCTGCGCCTCCCCCACCACCATCGAGTCCAGGGACGCCGCCGTGCGGAACACGTGCCGCACCGCCTCCCGCTCGACGTGGAGGTAGCAGTGTCTCTCCAGCTCTTCCCCGCTCACCGGTCGCTCGCGCATCAGGAAGGCGGTCAGGACACAGGACGCCTTCTCCGGGCTCATCTGGACGATGAGGTCGGTCCGATTGCAGGTGGACAGGATCAGCGCCTCCACAACACCGTCGGCCCCCTTGAGGCGCGTCATGGCCTCGCGGAGCAGCTGCGGGGGGAACGCCACCTTCTCGCGCACCGGCAACGGGGCGCTCGAGTGGTTCATGCCGTACACGATGGGCATGGCTCAGTAGACCCCCAGGACGCGTAGCAGGACGGCCGCGAAGGCGGCGATGGTCAGCAGGGCGGCGTTCCGGCCCCGCCATCCCCACACCAGGCGCGCTGCCAGGACGACCGCCAGGATGACCCAGGCGACGACGGCCAGCGTTTCCTTCGGCTCCCAGGCCCACAGGGTGTGGTTCATGCCGGCGCTGACGATCGCCCCCGTGACGATACCGAGCGTCATGAGTGGAAAGGCCCAGAGGAGCGACACCTGCCCGACGCTGTCGCAGCTCTCGAGCGACGGAAGCCGGAACCCGAGTCTCGAGGGGCGCTTGCTCTTGAGCACGCGGTCCAGGAGAACGTACGCCAGGCTCGCGGCAAAGCTGATCGACAGCGCCGCGATCGCGAAGATGATCACCGTCAGGTGGAAGCGCAGGAGCGACGGCCTCAGGGAGGGCGCCAGGGGAATCAGCTCTTCGGGAAGGAGGCCGGACACGAACATCACCACCAGCGCCAGCGGCAGGCTCACGATGTGCAGGACCTCGAGCCGGTACCGCCAGAACACGCCGAGGTAGACGAGAACCGCGCTCCAGGCGAGAGCCGAGAGAACCTCGGGGATGGTCCCGAGCGGGCAGCGATGCAGCGCCCTGCCCAGCGACACCAGGGCTCCCGTGTGGGCCAGCCATCCAGCCGACGCGAGCCAGGGCGTCACGCGCCTGGTGTTCAACCGCGCCAGGACCGGCAGGAACGAGCTGACGAAGCCGAGGCAGTAGAATGCGAGGGCGATCCGGAGGAAAAACAGGCTCCAGTCCATCGACACTCCAGCGCCGATCGCGCTTGATCCGGCGGCATCTTAGCACGCGACTCGCGCGCCCCACAATCGAAGAGCGCGCCGAAGTCTTTGTGATGCCTTCACTTGAAGGGATCGAGTTCGGCTTGATCCGACGCTGCTGGGGGTGCTAGGATTGCCCCCACTTGGGGAATCGGCAGTTGATTCGCGGCATAATCTTCGACTTCGACGGCACCCTGATCGATTCGTATGAGGCGATTGCCGAAAGCCTCAACCATGTGCGAACGTCGTTCTCCCTCCCGGCGATCCCCGCCGAAGAGATCCGCCCCATGGTCGGGCATGGCCTCGAGAAACTGATCGCCAAGGCGGTCGGCTCCGAGCGCGTGGACGAAGGGATCCGGTTGTTCCGGCAGTCCTACGCCAGCCTGTGCGAGCGCAAGACGAGCATCCTTCCGCAGGTGAAGGAGACGCTCGATGCGCTCGATCGCCGCGGCTACCAGATGGCGATCGCGACCAACAAGCCTTCGTATTTCGCCCGCGACATCCTCAGGGCCCTGGAGATCGACCACCTCTTCGTCGAGGTCCTGGGACCGAACGACGTCGAGAGACCCAAGCCCGACCCCGAGATGATCGAGATCATCATCATGCGCATCGGCCTGTCTCCCGAGGAGATCGTCTACGTCGGGGACATGCCGCTCGACGTCGAGGTGGGCCGGCGCGCCGGCGTGGCCGTCTACGCGGTCCCGACCGGCTCGGCGAGCCGGGACGCCCTGCTCGAGGCGCGCCCCGATCGGCTGCTGCACCGGTTCTCGGACCTCCTGGCCTTCCTCCCCGCCGTCTCGGGCGCGCGTTAAGAGTCCACAGTCCTATCGCCTCCAGGCCCAGACCTCCCGGTCGAAACGCAGCGTGCGGATCCGGCCCGTGCCTCCGAACAGGACCACCGCCGCGACCGCGGATGTTCCGTCGCTGACGTACAGCGTGCCGCTGCTGGAGGTGCCGTACGGCGTGAACGTGATGATGTCGGATAGGCCGAAGCGGACGGGATCGGATCCGGGCGGGAGGATGCCCGAGCCGGGGGGGACCTCGGGGATGGCCACGTCGAGCAGCCCGAAATCGACTCCGTCGTAACGCGACGCGAGATCGCGACCCGGTCCGATCGGCGCATCGCGTCCGGCGGCGATGTCGTCCGCGCGCACGCCGTCGCCGTCGCCGTCGGCATAGAACGCGTAGGCATAGCGTCCCGCCGACCAGGTCAGACGCATCGCCACTTTA
>DATFVU010000372.1:0-9267 GCA_035260145.1 Candidatus Polarisedimenticolia bacterium
TGCTGCTGTCGCTGACGACCATCGGCTTCCCGGCGATGATGGCCGCCCTGTCCTGGGTCGAGGACGTCGCGAAGGGGGATTGAGCGACCTCTTCCCGGGCCCTCAGCGGGGCTTCAGCCACTGGTCCAGCCAGCCGATCACCGTGTCGTGCCAGAGGAGGCTGTTCTTCGCCTTCAGCACCCAGTGATTCTCGTCGGGGAAGTAGAGCAGCTTCGAGGGAACGCCGCGGCGCTGCAGGGCTGTGAACACCGAGAAGCCGATGTAGTCCGGCAGGCGGAAATCCTTCCCGCCGTGGATGACCAGCATCGGCGTCTTCCAGTTCGCGACGAACTGGTCGGGGGACCAGCGCTCGAACGTGGTGCCCGGGTCCCACGGAGCGCCGCCCTGCTCCCACTCCGGGAACCAGATCTCCTCGGTCGCGAAGTAGGAGACGCGCAGATCGAACTCACCGTCGTGGCTCACCAGACACTTGAAACGATCGGTGTGCCCCGCGATCCAGTTGATCATGTAACCGCCGTACGACGCCCCCAGGGCGCCCACGCGCTCGGCGTCGATGTACGGATAGGTCGCGATGGCGTGGTCGAGTCCCTTCATCAGATCGTCGTAGGGGGCGCCGCCCCAGTTCTTCCGGATGGCGTCGGTGAACGCCTGCCCGAACCCGGTGCTGCCGTGGAAATTGACGGTGATCGTGACGTATCCCGCCCCGGCGTAGGCCTGCGGGTTCCAGCGATAGTGAAAATGATCGTCCCAGGCGCCCTGCGGTCCGCCGTGAATCAGGAACGCCACCGGATACTTGCGCCCCTCCTGGAAGCCGACCGGCTTGAGGATCCAGGCGTGCACCCTGTCGTCGTTGGCCCCCTTGAACCAGAACTCCTCCGGAGCGCTCATCGCCGCCGCCCGGACGCGATCGGCGTTGGCGCGCGTCAGCGCCCGCGCGTCGGAGCCGTCGAGACGGCAGGAGAAGATCTCGGCGGGGGAGAGCAGCGAGTCCTGCGCGTACACCAGCCGCCCGCGTGAGGTGACGGCCAGGTCGGCGTTGTAGTGGTCCCCGACCACGACGCTGACCTTGCCGCTCGAGGCGTCGACCGAGAAGATCTTCTTGCGCGCCGATTCCTCCGCAGCCACGAAGAGTCGCTTGCCGTCGGTCGACCAGGCGACCGAATCGGGCGAGCGGTCCCAGGTTTCCGTGAGCGCGCGCGCCTTGCCCGCGGCCAGGTCGTACGCCATCACCCGTCGCCGGTCCGATTCATATCCCGGCCGCGACATCGCCAGCCAGGCGAGCCGCGCGCCGTCGGGGGAGAACGCCGGCTGCGTGTCGTTCGCCTCGTTGCCGCAGCTCAGGCAGCGGTAGCCCGAGCCGTCGGCGGCGGCGAGATAGATGTTGTCGTCGGTCGACCAGGCCGGGTTCTTGACCATCTTTGAGGTGAACGCGATCGACTTCGAATCGGGGGACCAGGCGAACTCCTCCTGCCCTCCGAACGGCTTGGTCGGACTGTCGGCGTCCGCCCCTTTCATGATGTCGATCGCGTTTCCGCCCTTGAGCGGCCAGACGAAGATATGGTTGCGCTTCCCGTCGTCCCAGGCGTCCCAGTGCCGGATCATCAATTTTTCGTAAACGCGCGCCTTCACCGGGTCCTCGCTCTTGTCCTTGTCCCGCTTCGCCGTGCACGCCAGGTCGGCGCAGTCCGGATAGACGTCCGCGGAGAACGCCAGGCGCGTGCCGTCCGGCGACCACTGCACGTTGTCCACATCGACCGGAAAGTCGGTCAGCCGCCGCGGCTCCCCCGCGGCCGGATCGATGGCCCAGACCTGGGACGAGCCGCCGCGGTCGGAGATGAAGGCGATCGACCTACCGTCGGGAGACCAGCGCGGGGCGGTGTCGTTGGCGCTCGCCGCGGTCAATCGCTGCGGCTCGCCGCCGTCGATCGGCACCATCCAGAGGCTGGTGAAATTCTTGTTCGCCTGCGGGTCGTACACCCGGCGCGTGAACACCACGCGGCTGCCATCGGGAGACGGCTGCGGTGAGGCGAGCCGTTCCATGGCGACCATGTCGCGGACCGAAAACGGGTGGCGCGCCTCGTCCGCGCGGACGGTCACGGTCGCGGCGGCGAGGCACAGGAGCGTGGACACGAGCCGGGCGCGCTCGGGCATGGGGGATCTCATCGCGAACCTCCAGCAAGAGTGGAATCGTGGTCAGGGAGCGGCGCCTTTCTATCGTCCGCGGGAGAATGTGTCAAGACGGCGGGCGGCCGGCGGCGTCGCGATGGAGGAGCGGGTCGACGTCGCCGGTGATGAGCCGGGCGCCGCTCTCGTGGCGCAAATAGAGCCAGGCCCACTGCAGGATCACCAGAAGACGGTTGCGGAAACCGATCAGAAAATAGATGTGAATGACCAGCCAGGCGAGCCAGGCCGGCAGCCCCCACAGTCTGATCCGGCCAAAATCCGCCACGGCGGCCGCGCGGCCGATCGTCGCCAGAGATCCCGCGTCGCGGTAGTGGAAAGGGCGGTAGGGGAGGCCGCGCAGGGCCCGCAGAATGTTGCACGCCGTCTGCTGTCCCATCTGCTTCGCGGCCGGCGCCACGCCCGGAACCGGACGGCCGTCCTGCCGCAGCGCCGCGAGGTCGCCGATCACGAAGACCTCTGGATGTCCGGGGAGCGTCAGATCGGGCGCGACCGGAACGCGCCCCGCCCGGTCCAGGGGCGTGCCCAGGGATCGGGCGAGAGGGGAAGCCGCGACCCCCGCGGCCCACAGGACGATGCGCGCGGGGATGCGCCTTTCGCCGATCGAGGCCCCGGTCGCGTCGATGGCGGTCACCGGCCCGCCCGTGAGGACCTCCACGCCGAGGCCGCGCAGGGAGCGCTCGGTCTTCTGCGCCAGGTCCGGATCGAAAGACGGCAGGACGCGCGGCCCGGCCTCGACCAGGAAGACCCGGGCCGCCCGGGGGTCGATGCGGCGGAAATCCTCGCGCAGGATCCGGCGCGCGATCTCCGCCACCGCGCCGGCCAGCTCGACCCCCGTCGGACCCGCGCCGACGATCACGAAGGTCAGCCAGGCGGCGCGTCGCTCCGGATCGGTCTCGCGCTCCGCCGCCTCGAAGGCGAGCAGGATGCGCCGGCGGATCTCGAGGGCGTCCTCGATCGTCTTCAGCCCGGGCGCGAACGGGGCCCACTCGTCCCGGCCGAAGTAGGAGTGCGTCGCCCCGGTGGCGACGATCAGATAGTCGTACGGCACCTTGCCGTCTCTCAGGATCACCCTGCGGGCCGGCACGTCGATCGAGATCGCTTCTCCGAGAATCACTTCGGCGTTCGCCTGGCGTCGCAGGATGCGCCTGATCGGCACCGCGATGTCGCCGGGACTGAGCGCGGCGGTCGCGACCTGGTACAGCAGCGGCTGGAAGACGTGATGGTTGCGGCGATCGACCAGGATGACCCGCGCCGGGGCGCGCCTCAGGGCGCGTGCCGCGTACAGTCCGCCGAAGCCGCCGCCGAGGATGACGACTCGTAGCGCCGCGTCGTTCGTGCGCATGAGAGGTGTTGGAGCCCTATCGGGGCGGACGCTGAACGACGGCCAGGGCGAGCGCGGCGACGCCCAGGAGCAGGACGACTCCGTTCAGCGCCACCGAGCGGCGATGCAGAGCCTCGAAGCGGACCCGCGCCTCGTCGGGAGCCGGCGCTCCCGGCGCGGCACTCAGGGCGGCGCGCGCCCGCGCCGCCTGCGGCAGGAGGACCCGCCCCGAATAGGCGACGATTCCGGTCATCGCCGTGACCAGAACCATCTCGACGATGAACAGCCGCCCGCGGGCCGCCCCCAGCGTTCCGAGCAGGAGACCCGAGAACAACGCCACGAGGCCGCAGGCGCCGCCGAAGAGGTAGTAGCGCGGGAAGATCGCCGACACCGCCCGTCCCGCCGTCTCCCGGCCCAGCGTCCCGAACAGGGTCGGGGCGACGATCAGAGAGAAGAAGACCACGCTCCCGACCCACAGGCCGAGAGCCAGGAGGTGGACGACTCTCAGCGAGACGCCCACGCGCTCTCGCCGAAAGGGGAGCTCACTTGCTGAACACGAACTTGTTCGGCGTCCCTTCCAGGATCGATCCCTTCGGCGGGCGCCAGAGGACGTGCTGCTCGATCGCCTTCGCCAGCGCGAAGTCCCTTTCGGTGATGCCGCCCGAGGCGTGCGTCTTCAGCTTGACCCACAATTTCCCCCAGGTGACCTCGAGATCGGGATGATGGTAGGCCGCCTCGCTCAGGTAGCCGATGGCGTTGACCAGCATGAGCGTCGTCGGCCAGCCGTCCGTGCTGTACTTGCGGCGCAGCCAGCCGTCCTCGACCTTCCAGCCGGGGAGCTCTTTTTCGACCCGGCTCGCCACTTCGCTGTCCGGGATGACCGGAGGCTTTTCGGGCATGAGGCACCTCCCAATTCCTGCGTTAGTCCAGCACCCACTTCTTCTTGTCGCGGTTGAAGTACATATGGCGGGGCATCGAGCGGTCCTCCTTCAGGAGATCCTGAACGGATGGCTTGCCCTTGAGCGCCTTCTGGATCGCCTCCTTCATGGCCGAGCGGTTGTTGCGGTACAGCTCGTTGAAGTCGGCGTCCTTCATGTCCGCAAGGCGCGGATCGACCCAGACCAGGGAGATGATGCAGAGGCTCTCGACTTTGTTCTTCGGGATGATCCCGGCCTGCACGGCGTCGAGCACCCCGTCGGCAATGCCGGCCTGGACCGGGCCGCCGTACACCATGACGTCGGCCATCTTCTTCAGCTGGACCTTGGGAACCATGATCGTGGCCGGCTTCACCATCCTGCCGCCGTCCACCAGGCAGAAGAAGCGCGAGAACCCCGCGCTCTGTCCCATGATGGTGGCGAACGCCTGTCCGACCGGGCCGTCCATCTCTCCGATCACGATCTCCGGCTCGGTCCAGAGCCAGTCCTGGCTGCCTTCACCCATCGCCTCGCCGAAGCGGATCCTGATTCGATCGGGCATGAACGTCCCTCCGTGTCGTTCGTTCGCGTGTGTCGGCTCGGGAAAACGGCGCCGATCCTACCTCAGGAGCGCGGCGCTGTCACCCGGCCCGAGCGGCCCGCGAAACGCGTCCTATCGCGTTATATGATGGCGCGCGATGACGGGTCGTCATTTTCGCCTCGGGTTCGCCGGCTTCGGACACGTCGGCCGGGCGCTGGCGCGCCTGCTGGTCGCCCGGCGCGACGAGCTGAAGCGCAGGTTCGGAGTTTCGTTCGAGGTGACGCTCCTGGCGAGCGCACGCCGCGGCGCCTGGGTGGAGTCGCGCGGGATCGACCTCGGGGAGGCCCTGCGCGCGGGGTGGTCGTCCGACGCGCGGCTTCTGGAGGCCCTGGAGACCGCGCCCATCGATCTCTTGTTCGAGGTCACGCCGCTCGAGCCGCGCACGGGCGAGCCCGCGCTGACGCACGTAAAGTCGGCGCTCAAGCGCGGCGTCTCGGTGGTGAGCGCCAACAAGGGGCCGATCGCCCTGGCCGCGCGCGAGCTGTTCCAGATCGCCGTTGCGACCGGCGCCGGGTTCCGGTTCGAGTCGGCGGTGGCGGACTGCCTGCCGGTGTTCAACCTGGTCGAGACCACCCTGCCGGTCGGCCGCGTGTTGCGCCTGCGCGGTGTTCTCAACTCGACCAGCAACCACGTCCTGCAGGCCATCGCCCGAGGGGGGGCGGCCGACGAGGCGATCCGCGAGATGCAGCGACTGGGGATCGCGGAGGCCGACCCGTCGCACGATCTCGACGGCTGGGACCAGGCGGTGAAGGCGGTGATCCTGGCGAACGTCCTGATGGGCCGCGATCTGAAGCCCGCCGACGTGGAGCGGACCCCGGTCGCCGCCGTCGATCCCGAATGGCTGCGCGCGCAGGAGCGCGCCGGCCGCTCGACGCGCCTCCTGGCCGAGGTGGGGCCCGAGGGCCCGGCGCGCGTCCACCCGGTGGCGCTGCGGCCCGACGAGTTCCTGGCCTCGCTCAAGGGGCTGTCGCTGGGCCTGTCGATCGAGACCGAGCTCGCGGCCACGATCGGCGTGTCGATTCTCGAGCCGCACGTCGAGCAGACCGCCTACGGGATGCTCGCCGACCTCGTCGCGATAGCACAGGGGAGGCTCCGGATCCCGACGCATTTCTAGTCCGCGGCCTTCCTGTACACCTCGCGCCCGCCGAAGATCGTCAGCGTGACCTTTGCCTTGTGGATCTCCTGCGGCGGAATCTTGAAGAGATCGGGCTTGACCACCACGAGATCGGCGAGCTTCCCCTCCGTGATCGAGCCCTTGTCGTTCTCCTCGAACGAGGAGAACGCCCCGTTGATGGTGTAGGCGCCGATGGCCCGCTCGAGTGAGACCCTCTCCCTGGGGACGAAACCCTGCGCGGGCTCCCCCTCGATGCTCTGACGCAACACGGCGTTGTGCAGGCCGATGATCGGATCCATCGTCACGACCGGCCAGTCGCTCCCGAACACCAGGCGCCCGCCCGCGTTCGCGATGCTGTTCCAGGCGAAGGCGCGCTCGATTCGCTCGGGGCCGACGTTCACCGCCCAGACCGTTTCCAGGTTCGTCTCCGGATAGGCGTGGTACGGCTGCATGCTCGCCAGGACTCCCAGGGCGCCGAAGCGCGGGATGTCGGCCGCGTCGATCGTCTCGATGTGCTCCAGCCGGTGCCGCCTGGGCGCGCCCGGGTGTTCGCGCGCCGCGGCCTCCAGGGCGTCGAGCGACATGCGCACCGCGGCGTCGCCGATGGCGTGAATGTAGATCTGGAATCCGGCGGCGTCGACCTTTTTCACCATCTCCTCGAGAGAGCGCGCGTCGTAGTGCGGCGCGCCCTTCGTCGCCTTGTTGTTGGCATAGGGCGCCAGCATGGCGGCCGTGTTGGACTCGATCACGCCGTCGGCGAAGAACTTCACCGTTCCGGCCCGCACGAACGAATCGTGGTGTGCCTGTTTTGCCGCCTCGATCCGTCCGATCATCTGGTCGGTGAGCTGCGACGGCTCCTCGGGCATCGGGAAGGCGGTGGAGGTGCGGACGGTGAGGAGATGGTCCTTCTGCAGCTCGGCGTACAGGTCGATCTCGTCCTGGCCGCCGCTGCAGTTCTGGATGCTGGTGATCCCGAAGCTGTTCGCCAGCCGCATCCCCTTTTCGAGAGCGGCGAGCTTCTTTTCGTGGGAGGGCTTGGGCAGCACGTTCTCGATCAGCGCCATGGCGCCTTCCTTGAGGGCGCCGGTCGGCTCGCCCGTGCCGCGATCCTTCACGATCTCGCCCCGTCCCGGCGGAGGCTGCGGCGTGCGGGCGGTGATCTCCGCGGCCTTCAGAGCGGCGCTGTTGCACCAGGCCGAATGGCCGTCGTACGAGTAGAGGAAGACCGGCCGGCCCGCCTCCACGGCGTCGAGATCCTTGCGGTGCGGCAGGCGATTCGGGAAGGTCGAGTACAGCCACCCGAAGCCGACGATCCACGGCTCGTCCGGATACGCCGCGGCATAGCGCCGCACACGCTCCTGGATTTCGGCGAGCGTCGTGGCGCCGTTCAGGTCGACCTGATCGAGACCCAGCGAACCATCCAGGAAGTGCGAGTGCCCGTCGTTGAACCCCGGCAGAACGAGGCCGCCGGCGGCGTTGTACTCGCGGGTGTTCGGTCCCTTCAGCGCGCGCAGGTCGGCCTCGCTCCCCACCTTCACGATCCGATCGCCGCGCACGGCCACGGCCTCGGCCCAGGGCCTCAGGGGATCCACCGTGCAGACCCGCCCTCCGACCACCAGCAGATCGGCGGGGGGCTCGGACGGGGGCGGCGGGGCGCACCCGGGAGCGAGAAGCGTCGCGAGGGCGGCCGCGGCCACGACGAAAGCGCGTGCTATCATCCGCCGCGCCGGAGGTGAAGCCTGCTCACCATCATCGTTTGTCACCCCGACGGAAGGGCCGAGGAGGGGGTCGCGATCGACCGGATTCCCTCCGTTCTCCAGACCAAAGGCTCCACGGTCTGGCTGGATCTGGCGGGGCCGACCCGGGAAGAGCTGGACGTCCTGACTTCGGTGTTTCATTTTCATCACCTGGCCCTCGAAGACAGCGACTCGCGGCGGCACAACCCCAAAGTCGACGACTACGGCTCGTACCTGTTCATCCTGACCCACGGCGTCCACCCGGAGAGCTCCGCGCGCGAATTCCGCACCCGGCAGCTGACGCTCTTCCTCGGGCCCAATTACCTCGTCTCCCTTCACCGCGAAGCGTCCCGCAGCGTCGAGCTGACCCGGGAGAGCGTCCGCAAGAACCCCCGACTGATGGCCGACGGGCCGGGGATGCTCCTGTACCGGGTTCTCGATTTCCAGATGGATCTGTATCTGCCGCTGATGGAGAATTTTCAGAAACGCATCGACGAGATCGAGAAGGCCTGCTTCGAGGCCACGACGTCCGTCATCCTGCGCGATGTCTTCGACCTGCGCAAGGCTCTGGTGCGCCTGCGCCGGTTCTCGGGGCACCAGCGCGAGATCCTGCTGCGGCTCAGCCGGCGCGAGTTCCCTCTGGTCGACGAGCGCAGCGCCATCTATCTGCGCGACGTCTACGATCACCTCCTCCGCGTCACCGACCTGGCCGATACCTACCGGGAGCTGATCGCCGGCTCGCTGGAGGCCCACCTGTCGATCGTCTCCAACCGGACCAACGAGATCATGCGGGCCCTGACGGTCATCACCACGCTGTTCATGCCGCTCACGCTCATCGCGGGCATTTACGGCATGAATTTCCCGGACATGCCCGAGTATCACTGGCGATGGGGCCACCTGTTCGCGTACGGCCTCATGATCGCGGTGGCGATCGTCATGTATTACCTGTTCCGCCTGCGCGGAATTTTCCGAAGCCCCGGTCGCTGAGGGCGCGCGTCCGTAGTCCCCGCCTGAAGCGCCAGGGCGCGCTCGACCACCCGGCTCCCGAGGAGGTGCTCTGCCTCTTTGCGATCGATGCGCCCGGTCGCGAGCTCGTGCAGCACGACCGCCTTGTAGATCTCGAGCAGCCCGCGACGCAGCGCCTTCCCGAGGATTTCGACCTCGTCGGCCTTCAGGCGATCGCAGACGTACGCCAGCTCCTCGCCGATCGGTCGGCGGAAGGTTTCATCGAGCGTCTTCATAGAGCCTCTCCACGCATCCGGTGCCTCCAGGGAGGGGCGCATCTTCGCACACGCGCGAGCCTTGCGCCAGACCCGCGGGCCCGCGGCAGAGGCGCCGCTGAAACATCCCGCCGGGCCGCAAACCATGCGGGTGCTTTCGGGGATCGGGTGGACAAT
>DATFVU010000373.1:0-3094 GCA_035260145.1 Candidatus Polarisedimenticolia bacterium
TCGAGGACCATTCCCTTAAACGCCGGATGAACTCCAGGCCCTCCAGATCGGGAAGCCCGAGATCAAGGAGGATCGCCTCCGGCGTGCGGGCGGCCGCCTGCGCGAGTCCATCCTTCCCCGTGTCCGCTTCGAACAGGCGGATCCCGTGAGCCGGCAGGGTCGCCCGAAGGAAGCGGCGAATCTGCAGATCGTCTTCGACCAGGAGCACCGTCGGCGGGAGATCGGTCACGCCTCGCCTCCACCCTCGCGCAGCGCATCGGTCAGGTGCGGCGGTTCACCCTGGATCGGCAGAGTGAACCGGAAGGTCGCTCCGCCACCTACACGGTTCTCCGCCCAGATCCGGCCGCCGTGCGCCTCGACGATGGCGCGCGCGACCGCCAGGCCCAGGCCGACGCCGTGGCGCGAGCGCGCGGTTTCACCGCGAAAGAATTTGTCGAAGATCTGGGCCTCCTCGCCGGAGGCGAGACCGGGACCGCGGTCCAGGACCTCGATCGTCACTTCCCCCGGACGCGCGGAGACGGCCAGCTCGATCGGGGTGCCCGCGGGAGAATAACGAAGCGCGTTCTCGAGCAGGTTGACCAGGACGCGCTCGATCAGCACCTCGTCGATGGCGACGAGAGGCAGATCTTCGGGGACGCGGAGGACTACCTCGCGATTCTCAATCGACGACTCGAGCTGGTGGAGGGCCGAGCCGAACACCTCCTCGAGAGGCTGCCACTCACGGCGCAGCGCGATGCTCTCGGACTGGAGCCGCCCCATCTCCAGGAGGTTGTTGGCCAGCCGGTTCATCCTCTCGGCCTCCTCGTGGATTGTGAGGACCAGCTCACGCCGCGCCGCGTCGTCGAGACGGCCCCCGCTCGACACCAGGCTGCTCGCCGCGCCCGAGATGGCCGCGAGCGGAGTCCTGAGGTCGTGCGAGACCGCGGCCAGGATGGCGTTGCGAAGCTTCTCGCCCTCGACCGCGAGCCGTTGCCGATTGGCGTCGCGCGCCAGGAGCGCCCGCTCGAGCGCCAGCGCTGCCTGACTCGCGAAGGTTTCGAGCAGGTGCATCTCCTCCGTGCCGGGCTGCCGCGCGTCCGGATTGAACGCGATCGCCAGGACGCCGACCGGCCCGCGGCTCCCGACCAGAGGCAGGTGCAGGGCCTGCGCTCCGGCCAGCGTCGCCGTGCCGCGGCCCGCCGGCTCGGAGTGTTCGTGGACCCACTGCGCCACGGCCATTTCCTTGGCGTCATTCACGAACGTCGGCACCGCGCGTTGCTCCCGGGTGGCGAGGCGTCCATCCTCACCAGCGAGATAGATGGCCGTCTGGCTCGCGAACAGATCCTCGATGTGATGCCCCACCGCGGCAATCATCTCGTCCAGGCTGCGTGTGGAAGCCAGCTCACGGCTCAGAGAGTAGAGAGCGCTCGTGCGCCGCTCACGCTGCCGCGCGACGTCGGCCTGCTCCTTGATCCGAACGGTCAGGCCGCTGATGAGGAGCCCCACCAACAACATCACGACGAACGTGACGATGTACTCCGTATCCGAAACCGCGAACGTGAAGTACGGCCGAACGAACAGAAAATCAAAGGCCGCGACGCTCAGGATGGAGGCCAGGATCGAGGGGCCGCGCCCCCAGCGGATCGCGACCATCACCACGCCGACCAGATAGACCATGATCAGGTTGGCCAGGGCGAAGTACGGAAACATGAGCCCGGTGATCGCGGTGCAGGCCGCGACCGTCGCGGCGCCCCAGGCGTACCTCTTCCAGCTGATGGGGCCGCGGGCGGTCGGGGCCGCGGTTCGGCGGGCGACCTTCTCCCTCCCGCCGTGCACGATGAAAACGTCGATATCGCCGCTGGCCTGTGCCAATCGACTCACGAAGGAGCCCATCAGCAGTTCCCGCAGACGCCAGAACCGCCCGGGCTTGCCGACCACGATTCTGGAGAAATTGTTATCCCGCGCGAAACGCGCGATCTCCGCGACGGCATCGTGCCCGGCCAAGGTGACCGCCTCGCCACCGAGCTCCTCGGCCGCACGCAAGGCCTGGCCGGAGTAGTCGCGCTCCGATTGCGGCAGCCTGAAGTGTCTCGGCTGCTCGAAATACAGCACCGTCCATCCTGCGCGTAGGCGGCGGGCGAGCCGGCGGCCGGCGCGCACGACCCTGATCGCCGAGGGGCTGGGGCTCACGCAAACCAGAATCTTCTCGGTGATCGGCCAGGTGCGCTCGGCGGCCTCCGCCCTGCGGTAGACCTGCATCTGCGCGTCGACGCGGTCGGCCGTCGATCGGAGGGCCAGCTCGCGCAGGGCGATGAGGTTCGCCTTCTTGAAGAAGCCGGCCATCGCCCGATCGGCCTGCTCCGGGACGTAGACCTTGCCGTCCCGCAGTCTCGCGAGAAGCTCGTCCGGCGGCAGGTCGATTAGCTCCACCTCGTCGGCCGATTCGAGAACGGAATCGGGCACGGTCTCCCGGACGATGACGCCGGTGACCTGAGCCACGAGGTCGTTGAGGCTTTCCAGATGCTGGACGTTGAGCGTCGTGTAGACGTCGATTCCGGCGCGCAGCAATTCCTCCACGTCCTGGTGGCGGCGCTCGTGACGGGATCCCGGTACATTGGTATGGGCCAGCTCGTCCACGAGGATGATTCGCGGCCGGCGCCCCAGAGCGCCATCGAGATCGAACTCCCTGAAGGATCGCCCCCGGTACGTCACCTCGAGCGAAGGCAGAGTCGGCAACCCTTCGAGCAAGGCCGTCGTCTCGGGCCGTCCGTGAGTCTCCACGTGGCCGACGACCAGTTCGACCCCTTCCTTGAGGCGGTCGTGCGCCGCCTGAAGCATGGCGAACGTCTTGCCGACACCGGCGATCGCGCCGAAGAAGATCCGGAGTCGTCCCCTGGGGGACGAGCGTTCCTCTTCGCGCACTTTCGCCAGGAGAGCGTCGGGGTCCGGACGGAGGTCTCTGCTCACGTCGCGGATCCTACGCCGGGATCGGGCGGCCACGACGATTCTTACGTTTTCTTAACGCACCCTCCTCGAGTCCTAACGCCCATTTGATGTCCGATGCATTACGAATACCCACGTTCGATTCATGGGGCACAAATGTCACCGAGATCGA
>DATFVU010000374.1:0-6198 GCA_035260145.1 Candidatus Polarisedimenticolia bacterium
AGATGCTCACAGCGCTCCTGGCGATGGCGCGCGTCCTCGACGAGCCGCTCGCCGACGCCTCGATCGTCCCGACGCACCTCCTGTCGCGCTTTGCGCGGCAGCACGTCAAGGTGGCGCTCGGCGGCGAAGGCGGCGACGAGCTGTTCGCCGGCTACCCGACCTACATCGGCGACCGCCTGGCCCGCTGGTACATGGCTCTGCCGCGGCCGCTGCGCGGCCTGGCGCGGCGCGCCGTCGAGGCGATCCCGCCCGCGTTCAACAACGTCGGCACGGAATACCTGCTGAAGAAATTCGTCGCCGGCGCCGAGCTGCCGCAGGCGGTGCGGCACCAGGTCTGGTTCGGCGCCTTCCCGCCCGAGCGCCAGAACGATCTCCTGGCCCCCGGCACCCTGGCGGCTCTCGACGCGTCGCCCGGGCCGCCCAACGACCCGCTGGCCGAGACCCGATCCATCGTCGACGGCCTGCCGATCCGCCACCCGCTGGACGCGCTCCTGGCGACCGATTTCCTGATGTTCCTGCAGGACGATCTCCTGACCAAGGTCGATCGCGCCTCGATGGCGACGTCGCTCGAGGTGCGCGCCCCGTTCCTGCACCACGCCCTCGTCGAATACGTCGTGTCGCTCCCGGCCGCGATGAAGCTCCGCCGCTTCACTTCGAAGCACATTCTCAAGCAGGCGATGCGCGACCGCCTGACGCCCGAGATCACCGGCCGGCGCAAGCGCGGCTTCAACATCCCGATGGCGCGCTTCATGCATCGCGGCCTCGCGCCCCTGCTGCGGCGCGCCCTCGACCCCGAGCGCGTTCAGAGCGCCGGAATCCTGCAGCCGGAGGCGGTCACGACGCTGCTGCGCGATCACATGGAGCGCCGGCGCGACAACGGACGCCTGCTGTGGAATCTCCTGATGCTGCAGCTCTGGCACTCGCGCCACTTCCGCGGCGGCGATCTGCTGTCGGGCTAGCGGCGGGCGCGGCTAGCGGGGCGCGCGGCCCAGGGCCGCGAGGGCCTGCGGCAGGATGCGGCGGGTCCACTCGGAATACATAGCACCCGCCGGATGCAGCCCGTCGGCCACGACGAGACCTTCTCCGCCCGGCGCCCCGGCCAGGCTCGAGAGGCCGGTGATGTCGACGTAGCGCGCCCCCACCCGCCCGGTCTCCTCGCGATTGACGTCGTTGAAGCGGTCGATCTCGTCGGCGATGCGCGCCCGATCGCGCCCGCGCGCGAACGGCGTCGCGCCCCAGTCGGGAATCGACACGACGATGACGCGGCCGGGCGTTCCGCCGACCAGAGCCACGGCCCGCGCCAGGATGCCGCGGAACTCCGATCGATACTCCTCGAGGTCGCGCCCCTGGTACTGATTGTTGACCCCGATCAGGAGCGACACCAGATCGAACCGGCCGTGCGGCTTCGCCCCCTCGATCCCCGCGATGAGGTCGCGGGTCGTCCAGCCGGTGCGCGCGATGATCTCGGCATCGTCGACCTGAAGCCCCTCCTGGCGCAGGAGGGAGACGAGCTGGGAGGGCCAGCGCTGCTCCGGGTCCACCTGCTCTCCGATGGTGTAGGAGTCGCCCAGGGCCAGATAACGCATGCCACGCAGCTTGTTATTTCGGGCCTGGCTTGTCAAGCGCACGGCGAGCGGGATCAGGCGCTTGAGATAACCCCATGCGTGTGTTACGCTGCCGGCCGGTCTTTGCGCGGCCCGCGCACGATCGTGGCCGCAGGGAGCGCCCTCTTTGCCATCCTGTCGGCCGGGCCGCATCGCGGCGGCCCTCCTCCTGAGCGTTGTTCTGACGCTGGCTTCGGCCCTCCCCTCTTCGTCCGTCGCCGAGGACCAGCCGCTGAGCTTCACGCTGAAGACGATCGACAACGAAGCCGGCGTGCGGGTCGTCCTCGAGTTCTCCCGTAAGCCGCTCTACGAAGTTCGTCGCGACGCCAAGCGGGTCTACGTCACGCTCAAGGAGTCGTCGGTCGAGCCCCCCTTCAAGAAGAAGGATTACGGCGGGGATGTCCTCGAGAAGGTGAAGTTCATCGAGGGGTTCCGCACCTCCGAGCTGGTGTTCTACGTCGGCGACGAGTTCGGCAACTTCTCGACCTTCGAGATGGGGGAGCCGTTCCGCGTCGTCCTCGATCTGCGCAAGTCGCAGGGCCCGTCGATCGCCGTGACCGTGCCTTCGCCGGGCGGCGGAGCCCATCCGGGCGCCCCGGCGGGAACCGCCGGCGGCGCGGGCGCCCCGGGCCGTCAGGAGTCGTCCGGCGGGCCCGAGCAGCCCCCCTCCCACGGTGCTGCAGGAGGAGCGGCCGGCGGCGCTTCGCAGGGCTCTGCTCCCCCTCCGCGCGCCGCTTTCGTCGTGGTGATCGATCCGGGGCACGGCGGCGACGACATGGGGGCGCAGGGCCCCTCCGGCCTGGCCGAGAAGGACGTCACTCTCGACGTGGCCAAGCGACTCAAGGCGCGCATCCTCTCCGAGATGGACGCGGAGGTGATCCTGACGCGCGATTCCGACAAGACGATGGCGCTCGACGACCGGACGGCCATCGCCAACCACAATCGCGCCGATCTCTTCGTGTCGATTCACGCCAACGCCTCGAAGCGGGGCAACGCGCGCGGCGCCGAGACCTACTTCCTGTCGTACCAGGCGACCGACGACGATTCGCGCGCCGTCGCGGCGATCGAGAACAACACGCTCGGTCTCGAGGAGGGCGTGCAGAAGAACGGCAACCTGGAGATGGTGCTGTGGGACCTCGCGCAGTCCGCCTTTCTCAAGGAGTCGAGCGTGCTCGCGGAGATGGTCCAGGAGAATCTGAACGACGCGCTGGACATCGCCAACCGCGGCATCAAGCAGGCGCCGTTTCGTGTCCTGATGGGCGCGACCATGCCGGCGATCCTGATCGAGGTCGCCTTCATCACCAGCCCCGAGGAGGAGAAGCGCCTCAAGGACTCCGCCTTCAAGGACCGGGTCTCGGGTGCTATCTTCGAAAGCGTCCGGAAGTTCCACGACAAGTACGTTCAGGCGCGCAACCGGTGAAGAAAGAAACGCTGGTCCTCGGCGGGGTGGCGGCCGTGTGTGTCTCGCTGCTCGCCGCGGCCCTGATCGTCCGTTCGGGCGGGCGCGCCGACGGCTCGTCGCAGGCCGGCGTCGCGCCGCCGACCGAAGAGGGCGCGGCACCGACGGAAGGGGGCACGGTGCCGGCCGCCGCCACCGGCGAGCCCGCGGGCGAGAGTGCCCCCGCGGCAACCGAGAGCGCGACTCCGCCGGCCCAGCCCGAGGAGACCGCCGAGCCGTCGTTCACCTCCGAACAGAATCGGCGCGAGGTGACTCTGTTCTTCCAGGAGGCCACGAACGATTACCTGGGACCGGAGAAGCGGAAGATCTTCCTGACCTCCTCCGTCGCCGATCAGGCGAAGCAGATCGTCGTCGAGCTGATCACCGGCCCCCTCGAGAAGCAGCTGTTGCCGACGTTTCCCCCACAGACGAAGCTGCGCGGCCTGTACCTCGATCGCTCCGGCACCGCTTTCGTCGACTTGAGCAGCGAGCTGGCCGATCTCCATCCCGGCGGCACCAGCGAGGAGCTCGCGACGATCTTCTCCCTGGTCGACTCGCTGTCCTACAACCTGCCCGAGATCAAGCGGGTGCACATCCTCGTCAACGGCGAGGAGCGCGACACGCTGAAGAGCCACCTCGACCTCAGGCGCGATTACTCGAAGGACATGTCGATCGTCGATATGGACCGCAAGGGCGCGCAGTAGGCGCCGCGGCCGCCGCGAGGAGAGGGCGTGCGCGACGCGGGTATCGGCGTGTTCGATTCGGGGATCGGCGGCCTCACCGTCTTCAAGGCGTTGCGCGAGGCGCTGCCGCCGGGCGAGCGGCTGCTGTACCTCGGCGACACGGCGCGTGTCCCCTACGGCACCAAATCGGACGAAACGGTCGTGCGCTACGCCCTGGAAGGGACGAGATTTCTGGAGCGACGCGGCATCAAGGCTCTGGTCATCGCCTGCAACACCATGTCGGCGGTCGCCCTCGAGACCCTGCGCGGAACGACGAAGATTCCGGTCGTCGGCGTCATCGAGCCCGGGGCGGACGCGGCCTGTGGCGCCACGCGCCGGCAGGTGATCGGCGTCATCGGCACCGCCGCCACCATCAAGAGCGGCGCCTACGCCCGCGCCATTGCCAATCGCCTGCCGCAGGCCCGGGTCGTCGGCCGCGCCTGCCCGCTGTTCGTGCCGCTGGCCGAGGAGGGTTGGGTGGATAATGAGGTGGCCCGGACGACGGCCTCGCTTTACCTCGGAGATTTCCAGGGCGAGGGGATCGACACACTGGTTCTCGGGTGCACCCACTATCCGCTTCTGGAAGGGGTCATCCACGAGGCGGTCGGCGCGGGCGTCGCGCTGGTCGACTCGGCCAGGGCCACCGCCTCGGCCGTGCGCGAGCGCCTCAAGGAGCGGGGCCTCCTGGCGGAAAAGGCGGCGGCCGGACAGGAGGATCATTTCTTCGTGACCGACTCGTCGGAGCGGTTCCGCGAGGTCGGGTCGCGGTTCCTGGGCGGGCCGGTCCGGCGGCTCGAGCAGGTCGACCTCCAGGGTTGATCCGGTCGGAGACAACATGCAGCGTCTGGACGGCAGGACGGAGCGGGACATGCGACCGGTGGAGATCCAGACCGGCGTCAACATGTACGCCGAGGGATCGGCGCTCATCAAGGTCGGCCACACGCACGTCATCTGCACGGCGAGCGTCGAGGAGAAGGTGCCGCCCTTCCTGCGCGACACGCTGCAGGGCTGGGTCACCTCCGAGTACGGCATGATCCCGCGGGCCACGGATCAGCGCACCCAGCGCGAGGCGACGCGCGGCAAGGCGTCCGGTCGGACGCAGGAGATCCAGCGGCTCATCGGTCGGTCGCTGCGCTCGGTCATGGATCTGAAGGCTCTCGGCTCGCGCACCATCTGGATCGACTGCGACGTCATCCAGGCCGACGGCGGCACCCGCACCGCGTCGATCACCGGCGCGTTCGTCGCCATGGTCCTGGCGCTGAGCAAGCTGAAGTCTCTCAACCGGCTGACCGGACCGCCGCTGCGCGGCATGGTGGCGGCGACATCGGTCGGCCTGCTCGGCGGCGTCCCCTTCCTGGACCTGTGCTACTCCGAGGATTCCCAGGCGGACGTGGACATGAACGTGGTCCGGACCGACACCGGCCGCTACATCGAGGTGCAGGGAACCGGTGAGAAGACGCCGTTCACGCCCGAGGATATGAAGGCGATGCTCGAGCTGGCCAACCACGGCGCCAATCTGCTGTTCGAGCACCAGAGAAAAACCCTGCGCGAGGTCCTGCCAACCCTCCTCCCCCGGCCGTGAGCCCCGCCGGGCCCCGGCTTTTGATCGCCTCCTTCAACCCCGGCAAGGCGCGCGAGCTGGCGCGCCTTCTGGCCCCTCTCGGCGTCGCGGCCGTCGGCCTCTCCGACCTCAGCATTCGCGAGCAATACGAGGAGACCGGCCACACGTACGAAGAAAACGCGCGGGGCAAGGCGGAGCACTACGCGGAGCTCGCCGGGCTTCCAGCCCTGGCGGACGACTCGGGCCTCGAGGTGGATGCACTCGGCGGCCGCCCCGGCCCGTTGTCGGCCCGGTTTGGCGGACCCGAGCTCGACGATGCGGGTCGCTGCAGGCTGCTCCTCGAGGAGCTCGCAGGAGTCCCCGAGGACAGGCGGGGCGCGCGCTACGTCGCCGTCGCGGCGATCGCCCGCCCGGGCAGCGGAGCGGATCGCAAGACCCGCGCATCCGGGACCGCCCCGGCGACACGCTTGTTCCGCGCCACCTGCGAGGGGCGCATCGCCTCCGAAGCGCGCGGCTCGCGCGGCTTCGGCTACGACCCGATCTTCTTCTATCCGCCGTTCGGCGCGACCTTCGGGGAGACTCCGGACGCCGAGAAGGACCGCGTCTCCCACCGCGGCCAGGCCCTCGCCATGGTCGCCGGATTCTTGAAGACTCCGGAGGGAAGGGCGTTTCTCTCCGCCTAGCGACCAGGTGTGCGGAGGCGCGCCCACAGGAGTTTGCGCGCGGAGGCCTGCTAGTCGCCGATGCTGAAGGTGGCGCTGTTCTGGGCGGAGGTGCCGGCGACGCGATCCTGCACGACGACGGTCACCTGGTACTCCCCCAGCGGCCATTTTTGCAGCGACACGGCGTATCCCTGCACTTGCGCATCGCTTT
>DATFVU010000375.1:0-3610 GCA_035260145.1 Candidatus Polarisedimenticolia bacterium
GAGGCATGGCTGTCGCCCCAGCCTGTTCCCCAAACCGACCCGTTCATGGGTACAGCGCTCCAGGATCGGGAGAAGGAAATGATCGAGGCCGCTTTGGCCGAATCTCGTGGCAAGGTCGCCGGCACCCATGGGGCCGCCGCCAGACTGGGGATTCCGGCTTCGACGCTGGATTCAAAGATGAAGCGGCTGAAGATAAGCAAGGCGAAGTTCGCCGACCCGTCGTGAACAAGCTCACCCAAGGCCTCTCCGCGAACCGATGACCGCAGTGATTTTGACGATGGTGCCGGGGGTGGGAGTCGAACCCACACAGGCCAGAGGCCCGAGGGATTTTAAGTCCCTTGCGTCTACCGTTTCCGCCACCCCGGCATTCGCTGAGGCTGCGCCGTCCAAGCATGATAAATCAGCTGGCGGGCGCGTGGTGGTCGGTGACCATCGTTTCGTCGGCGCGGATGAAGACCCAGAGGCCGGCCCCGACGACCGCGAACAGCGCCCCCGTGCTGAGGGCCGCCACCCAGCCGAAATGAGCGGCCGTCAGCGGCACCAGCATGGCGCCGATTCCGCCGACGACGTTTCCTCCCGTGTTCATCAGGCCCGTCGCAGCGGGGGCGTGCTCTCCTCCGATGCGCATCGCCGCGGCCCAGAACGGGCCGTCGGTGAGCTGCGTGGCGCCGAAGCTCAGCGACAGGAGGGTGACGGCAAGGATCGGATCCGTCACCATCGCCCCCGCCACGAGGAGCGGAGCGCAAACCAGAAGTCCGCCAACGATCGTGATCCGGCAGCCGGCGCGGGGGCCGAAGCGGGCGCACAGGCGATCGCAGAGCGCTCCTCCCAGGGATGCGGTGATGGAGCCCACGATCCACTGCGCCCCGGTGAAATAGCCGCCGACCTGATGCGGCAGGCCGCGGATGTCGACCAGGTAGTAGAAGAACCAGTTGAAGAACAGGTAGAAGACATAGTTCATGCAGAAATAGCTCCCGGTGATCGCGAGCAGGCCCGGGTGCGACAGGACAATCCTCCACGGGGCGCGGACGGCCGTGGCCTCCGTCGAGGCGCGCCCGGCGCGGATCAGATCCACCTCCGCGCGATTGACCGCATGGTGCGCCGCCGGATCGTCGCGGTAGAACCACCACCACAGAACGGCGGAAAGAATCCCGAGAGGGGCCGCGAACACGAAGGAATTCCGCCAGCCGACATGCTCGGTCGCCCAGGCGACGCCGGGGCCCGCGGCGGCGGCTCCGAGGTTGAGCGCCGTGGTCGGAATGGCGTTGATCAATCCCCACGCCGCGATCGGGAACCAGGCGGCGATCGACACGCCGCTCATGATCGGATACAGCGGCGCCTGCGCCGCTCCCATCAGGAAACGCAGCGCGATGAGCAGCCAGAGACCGGCGACGAGGGGGATGACCGAAGGGCCGGGGACGAGGCCGGTGAAGAGGGTCAGGATTCCCCAGGCGAAGACGATGAGCCCCATCGAAAGGCGGCCGCCGACCTTCTCGCCGAACAGTCCGCCGGGGAGCTGGAACAGTCCGTAGCCCCAGGCGAACGCCGCGAGGACCATGCCGAACTGCAGCTCGGTGAGCCCCAGGTCCTTCATCATCGTCTCGCCGGCGATCGACATGTTTGTCCGCAGGACGTAGGCGATGAAGCTCACGAGACACAGGAGCGCCAGGACGACCCAGCGCACGCGGCTGGGGCGGGCGGCGGCGGTCAATCCGACCTCCGGGACGGACGCACGGACACTCACATTGCGCTCCCTCGCAGCAGAGTGTAGCCGCACTCGGCTGCGCGCGGATCGGCGTCACGGCACGTAGAGCAGGCCCACGGCCGCGTAGAGACCCGGCGTCGCGGGCTGGCCGATCCAGTATCCCTGCGATTTCCCTCCGACATCGAAGTAGAGGCCGCGCAGAGAGCCTCGCGTCAGGCGCGTGCGTAGGCGGACGCCGCCGCCCAGGCCGTTTCGCGGGTCGTGCCAGACCTCGGCCGCCCCGCCGAGGATGACGGAGCGGGTGGTCACGATGTCTTCCGCGGCCGTACCGAGCGCGCCGAACGATCCCGACGGACCCGCGCCGCGACGGGCCACCATGGAAAACGTCCGAGGGCGACGCGTCGTGAGGCCCGATGAGGGCGCCAGGGCATCCGGCTCTGCGGTGAGTGGCACCGCGTCGAGGGGCGCCATGATCCACTCGAGCGAGGCCTCGCCGCCGGAAGGCGTCCACTCGGACGAGAGCACGGGGAGGAAGCGGAACCGGCCGGCGTGCGGCAGGGGCACGGGCGCGGTGTCGTCGCCACGCACGGTCAGGCGCAGCGCCGAGGCGAGCGCCCACCAGAGTCCGGGGTCGAGGAGGTTCCAGTACGCCTGTCGGCGCAGACGCTCGTACTCGTGCTGGATCGTATCGTCAGTCGATGAGGGGGTGATGCCGCTGCCCGAGCCGTGCAGCTCGTGCAGGAGGCCGAGATAGTTGGCGACGTCGCCGCCCCCCTGGTACTCGCTGTAGAAGTCGGCGGGCTCGTCGGCCGGGTCTGGTGTCGTGCGCAGGACGTAGTCGCTGGCGACCAGGCGGTTCGAGGCGAGATAGAACAGCTCGATCGGGCGCATGCGGACGCCCTCGACGGCGCGGCGCTCCAGGAATGTGGCGGCCAGCGTGTTCGCCTCGGTGCCGCCTGCGTAGATGTAGAGCCGCTCTTCGCTGCTGGTGCCTTCGAGGTCGAACGAGGCGTACGAGTCGCGGCCGCCCCAGGGGGATCCGAGGTGGACGCCCGGCGAGGTGTGGAACTCGCGGCCGCGCCCGCCGTGGCCGAACGATTCGTGGAGCGCCACGCCGAACCACCAGGCGACCGGCGCGTCCCAGACGAGCGCCCTGGCTCCGCGCGCGGCGATGCCCCCCGCCCCCGGCCCGAGCGGCCGGAACAGACGCTCCTCGCCGGCGCCGGTTCCCGTGACGGCCGAAGAGACGAGCCGCGCGCCGGTCTCGGCCTCGAGTCTCGGTGAAAAGTACAGCTCGTAGCGGGGCGGGCTCGATTCCTCCGCCCGCGCCGGCACGAGAACAAAAACGGTGATGGCGACCGAGGCGATCGCCATCGAAACGACGGACGTCCTCACCTTGAGCGGATCTCCGGATCCCTCCGGCGCGGGGCTGTCAGCGCGGCCATCATCTTATATAGTAGAGGTCGCATGAGCGAGGCTTGCGAGATTCCCAGGCAGAACGCGACGACAGACGAGATCCGGGACATCCTGAAAGGGTCCCGGCGCATCGCCGTCGTCGGCCACTCCGACCGTCCGACGCGAGACAGCTATCGGGTGGGACGCTACCTGGCGGAGAACGGCTACCAGGTGTTCGCCGTCAACCCGAAGGCCCACCCAACACCCGGCCTGAAGTTCTATCCGGATCTCGAATCGATCCCGGAGCCGATCGACGTCGTGGACATCTTCAGGCGTCCCGACGCGATCCCGGAGATCGTCGACGAGGCGATCCAACTGCACGCCAAGGTGATCTGGATGCAGGAGGGGCTGGCCGACAACGCGGCGGCGGACAAGGCGCGCGCCGCGGGGCTCAAGGTCGTGATGAGCCGCTGCATCATGAAGGAGCACCGGGCGCTCAGCCGCGATTAG
>DATFVU010000376.1:0-7391 GCA_035260145.1 Candidatus Polarisedimenticolia bacterium
CAGACCGTCACGTACCCCTCCTCCCGGGCCAGCCGGCGGACGCGCAGGCTGTGGCCGGACCGCGGCACCGCCAGATGCCGGACGGGACGGCCGACAATCGTCCCCAAAAGCCGTTTCGATTCCGCCAGCTCGTGGCGGGCCGAGGGATCGTCGAGGTCGGACAGCACGCAGTGCGTCAGAGTGTGCGATTCGATCCTCACGCCGCCGCGGTCCATCTCGCACATCTGATCCTCGCTCAGGAACCCGTCGACGCCCTGGACCAGCCTGCGGGTGTAGTCATCCGGCCGCGGTGCCACGAAGACGGTCGCCTTGAGTCCGAGCCGCCGCAGCACCGGCCAGGCCAGCCTGTAGACGCTCTCGTAGCCATCGTCGAACGTCAGGATCACTGCCCGTGGAGGCGGCGCCGCCCGGTCCCGGCGGATGGCCAGAAACTGGTCGAGATCGAGCGTCGTGAAACCCTTCTCGCGAAGCCAGCGCATCTGGCTTTCGAAGACATCGTCGTACGAGACGTAGATCGGCTCGATGTCCGCCCCTCCCGACCCCGCGCCGCGGCGCGCCACGAGGCGATGGTAAAGGAGGATGGGAATCCGATCCCGCCTGTGCTCGAGATAGACGCATCGTGCCGCCTCGGCCAGCAGCAGGGCGGGGAGGAGGTAGAACAGAATGACCCCGATCGTGGTCACCATGGAACCAACCCCCGCGCCCTCACCGCGAGGGCACCCACCGGCTCATCCGATCCCCTCTGAGATAGCGCAGAAACGACGCCAGATACGCCAGATTGGTCGAATTGAAGAAGACCAGCGCCGACAATCCGGGGAGGCGCACGCCGATCCGGCCGCACAGCAGCCCGAGCAGGGTCAGTCCGTAGAAGGCGGCCTGCCCGAAAAGCAGCCAGCGATACACCGGTCCACGGTCCAGGAGAACGATGTTGAGCGCCACGATCACGGGAAGAGAGGGGCCGACGAGCCAGCGCAGGAATTTGTGCGACATCACCTGGAAACAATACATCGGCGATCGCACCCAGGGCAGCCGCGGCAGGGCGTAGGCGACGAATCTCCAGGAGCGCAGGGAGATCCGCAGCCGGGCCTGGAACTCGTCCGCCACTCTGCCGCGTGACTCCTCCATCGAGATCGCGGCCTCCGCGAAGGTGGTGCGGAAGCCCTGCATGGCCGCGTGCAGCGGATCCACCATGTCCATGAACGTGTCGGGCGGCCCGGGCCTGAACACCGATCGGCGGATGGCGTGGATGGAGCCGCTGGCGTTGAACCCCGCCCCGAACACCGCCTCGGCCCGGCGCAGAGCCAGAACGTAACGCTGATAGACCCCGAAGCCGCGCGACGCCGGGCTGTCGTCGTAGCGATATCCGACCCGTCCCGAGACACACCCCACCCGTGGATCGGCGAAATGAGCAACCAGCTCAGCGACCGCGTCAGAACGCCACATCCCCGTGGCGTCGGAAAAGATCAGGATATCGCCCGTGGCCGCCGCGGCCGCCCGATTCAGGATCGCCGACTTCCCCAGTCCGCCCTCGTAGCGCAGCAGACGGATGCCGCGTGCGCCGAACCCGCGCACGATCTCGTCCGTCCGATCCGTCGAACCGTCGGACGCCACGACGATCGTGATCCTGTCCTTCGGGTAATCGAGGGCGAGGGAATTCTCCAGCTTGGCGGCCATGGCGGCCTCCTCGTTGAAGGCCGAGATGATCAGCGTGACGGCCGGACGGACCGGCTCGCGCCGGAATGTGCGGCTCCACAACCGGCTCCCGAGGAGGATGAGCAAAGGATAAATGAGAAGGCTGTAGGCGGCCGATGCGAGAAGGCCCCAGAAAGCGATCTCCAGAAGGATCACCTCAGGATCCCGATCGGATCAGTGCACGCACGCGACTCCCTGTCCGGATCGGTTCGCCACGCAGGCCCGGTACCAGGCGGTCAGCATGACCAGCTCCCGGAGAACCGGCTCGGGCCGGTCGTCGCCGGAGAAGAAGGCCGCGATCGCCGCCTCGATCCGGGAGCGCTCGATGGGGCCGCCGACGACCGGCTCCATGCCCGGAAGCGCACGCACCCAGTCGCGCAGAACGGGGACGTCCCGCAAATAGTAAGCCCACGGTGCGGTGAATCCCCATTTCCGCCCGCGGCGGATCGACTCCGGCAGCCGCTCCTGGAGGGTCCGGCGCAGGAGAAATTTTCCCCTCCGGCCGCGAAACAGCAGGTCGGACGGGAACGCCGCAAGCCGCTCGACAAGGCGGTAGTCCAGGAACGGCATGCGGCATTCGATCGAAGCGCCCATGGTCATCCTGTCGTTGACGCTGAGGATGGAGCAGAGGAATGAGTGAAGATCGAGATACATGGCCTGGCGCGCCTCCTCCCGGGGATAGAGTGCGCGCGCCTCGCCCAGGACGCGCCTTCGGAATTCGAAGTCGGCCGTGGGCGCCATCCCCAGACCTCGGACGTCCTCCGGCAGCACATCGCAGGCGTTGTACAGCACGAAGTGCTCGAACGGGCGGAGCGCAAGAAACGCGGCCAGCTTGCGCGCTCGCAGACTCCCCCGCGCGACCCGTCCGATGAGCGGGGCGATGCTGCGCGTCAGGCCGAGCAGCCGGGAATACCGCAACGGTTGGTAACGGACGTAGCCGCCGAGGTTCTCGTCCCCGCCCTCGCCGGACAGCAGGACGGTGACGCGAGGTTTCGCGTACTCGGCAATGGCGAGCATGTGGATGTCGCCTCCGTGCGTCAGCGGCTCGTCGTTCAGCCAGGAGGCCTTGAGGAGCCGACCCTCCAGTTCATCGTTCCGCACCACGTGCTCGTGATACTCGAGGCCGTACCTCCCCGCAACCTCGCGCGCGCGCGCCCCTTCGTCCCACGCGGTTCCGGGGAAGCGCACGGTGAAGCTGGCGATCCCCCGTCCCGCCTGCAGCGCCAGGGAGGCCGCCACGCTGCTCGAGTCCAGACCGCCGCTCAGCAACACCCCGATCGGAACGTCGCTGATCGTCCTCAGCTTGACCGCGCTATCGAAGGTGTCGCGAAACCATTCGTGGACGTCCGACAGGGGCTCGTGGCGCAAGGTCTGCACCCGCTCCGCCAGGTTCCACCAGCGGCGAATCGACAATCGGCCGTCCTTCCAGATCGCGAAATGCCCCGGCAGGAGCCTTCGGACACTCTCGAAGGGTGTCCGCTCCCCCGCGACATACCGGAAGCACAGAAGCTCCTCCCAGGTGCTCGAGTCGAAGCGCGCGGGAATGCCCGCCTGGAACAGCGCCTTCTCCTCGGAGGCGAAATAGAGATCCCCGTGGTGAATCGCGTAGTAGAGGGGTTTGATGCCGAGACGGTCGCGCGCCAGGAACAGGCTTCTCTCCCGAGAGTCCCAAATGGCGAAGGCGAACATTCCGTTGAGTCGGCCGAGCATCTCCGGCCCATGTTCGACGAACAGATTCAGCAGCACCTCGGTGTCCGTCTGCGAGCGGAAGGTGTGGCCCTTCGTCTGGAGCGCGGCGCGAAGCTCCTTGAAATTGTAGACCTCGCCGTTGTGGACGATCACGTAGCGGCCGTCGGGCGTGCTCATCGGCATGCGACCGCGTTCCGACAGATCGATGATCGAGAGGCGGCGCGAGCCCAGCGCCACGCCGGGCTCCCGATAGTCACCCGCGTCGTCCGGCCCGCGGTGCCGGAGGGAATCGCGCATCGCGCGAAGTCCGGCCTCCCCGATGGGCCCGGCCCGATCGCTCCTGACGATGCCGCAAAGACCGCACACGATGGCCGCTCCGCTTCAGGACGAGGTAGGCCGGGGGCGAAGCCCGGCGAAGATCGACTCCCATTCGAGACGCACAGAATCCCAGGCGGAGCGCTCGGCCAGTCGACGTCCGTTATCCGATAGCGTGGCCGCGAGTCCCGGGTCTCCGAGCAGGCGTTCCACGGCCGCCACCATGGCGCCCGCGTCCCCGTCCGGAACGAGAAGGCCGGTCCGACCGTCGCTGATCAGATCGGGGACGCCCCCGACCGAGGTCGTCACCACGGGAATTCCCATGGCGCAGGCCTCGACCACCGCCACCGGCATGTTGTCCACGCGGTTGGTGTTGATGAAGACGTCGGCCGCCGATCCCTCGCGCGCCTTCGCAGCCATGTCGAGAAAGCCCGGGAACCGCACCGCCCCCTCGATGCCAAGCTCCTTCGCACGGCGCCTGACATCTGCGAGCATCCCCTTGTCCTGGCCTCCCATGACCAGCGTGGCGTCAGGGAACGAGGCGCGGATCCCGGACAGCACTTCAATCGCCATCAGGGGGTTGTAGTCGGGATCGAAGGTGCGCATCCAGAACAGCCGCGGACAAAGGACGGTTCGCCGCCGGTAGGGGTAGGCGGGGAGGTCGATGACGTTCGGAATGACGCGGCAGGCGAACCCGAACCGGCCTACGGCCCGGGCCAGGAAGGGCGACGGGGCGACGAGGAGGTCCGCCCTCCGGAGGACGCGCCGCGCCCAGCGGGGAAATCGTCCCATGAACTCCGGAAACGCGCCACCATGGAGGAGCATGATGATGCGGACCCCGAACATCCGCCCGAGCCGGCTCGCGATGTCCTCCACGACGAAGCTGGGTCCTCCGTACACATGCACGATCAGAATGTCGATCTGGCGACGGCGCCGGATGAGGGTCGCGACGATGTCCAGGAGGCGCACGTAGCGGTTGGTCGAAGCGGAAACCGCGAGCGCGGAGTAGCCGGCGCCGCGAAAGTGCCCCGAAAGCCTGACACCCTGTGTCACCACCTGGCCCGGATTGAAGCCCACCATCGGACCGACGAAGCACAGCCTGGGAAGAGTCGCACGTTGCGTTGTCGTCATGACCCCACGATCTTCGGCAAGGTACCAGACCGGATTCGGCTGAGTCAAACCCGTCGCCCGCGTGCCTGATAGGCGTTCGTGCTATGGTATGGCCTCGCCGAAAGCGTGGCGGGCCGGGGATTGTACGTCATGAGTGCGAGGACCGACATCGTCATCGCGGGGGCCGTGCGGACCGCGCTCGGGAAGTTCGGAGGAACGCTCTCGTCTCTCAGCGCTCCCGAGCTGGGCGCCCTGGCGGCGCGCGCCGCCCTGGAGCGCAGCGGGGTTTCGGCGGGCGACATCGAGGAAACGATCATGGGCAACGCGCGCCCCGCCGGCGTGGGACCGAATCCGGCGCGGCAGATCGCCCACCGCGCCGGGATCCCCGACGCCTCACCCGCCTACACGGTCAACATGGCCTGCGGCTCCTCGCTGCGCGCCATCCTGAACGCCTGCCAGAGCATCGCGGCGGGTGACCGTGAGGTGGTTCTGGTCGGGGGCGCCGAGGCGATGAGCCGGGTCCCGTACCTGCTCGAAGGGGCGCGCTGGGGCTATCGCATGGGACACCAGCGGGTCACCGACGCGATGTACCGCGACGGCTTCCTCTGCCCGCTGTGCGAACAGGTCATGGGAGAGACCGCCGAGACGCTCGCCGAGCGGTACCGGATATCACGCGCCGAGCAGGACGCCTATGCGGCCGAGTCGCAGCAGCGCTGCGAGCGCGCCCGCAGAACGAATCGCTTCGCCGACGAAATCGTCCCCGTGACCGTGAGCGGTCCGAAGGGACAGACGGTCGTCGCGGCGGATGAGCACCCCCGGGACGGCGTGACGGCGGAGTCGCTGGCGGGCCTGCCCGCCGTGTTCAGGAAGAATGGCACCGTGACCGCCGGATCGTCCTCGGGTCTGGTGGACGGCGCGGCCGCCATGATGGTTCTGTCCGCCGAGGCGGCGCGGCGGTTCGGCGTGAAGCCCCAGGCCCGCGTCGTCGCCTACACGACGGCCGGCGTCGACCCCGCGATCATGGGAATCGGCCCGGTCCCCGCCGTCCGCCAGCTCCTGGCGCGGACCGGCCTGGGCCTCGACGCGATCGACCTGATCGAGATCAACGAGGCCTTCGCCGCCCAGGTCCTCGCCTGCCAGCGCGACCTGGCGCTGGACCTCTCCAGGACCAACGTCAACGGAGGCGCCATCGCCATCGGCCACCCGATCGGCGCCACCGGAGCCCGCATCACCGCCACCCTGATCCACGAAATGCGACGCCGGCGGGTCCGCCGGGGCCTCGCGACTTTGTGCATCAGCGGCGGCCTCGGCATCGCCCTCCTTCTCGAGGCCGTCGAACCCTGACCGCGCGGCGCCGGCGCGCCCTCGAAACCCGGAGGCGCCGTCAGAGGCCCTACGCGATGCCCCGCAGGGAATCGCCTCTCGACAGGTCGCCGTCCACGAACATGCGAAACCACAGCTCGAGGGACAGGAGCGCCCAGAGCTTCGGAGACAGGTCCTCGCCCGCCATGTGTCGGCCGATCAGGACCCGCACGGCCCCGGCGTCGAAGATCCCCCGCGCCGTGAATCGACGGTGCCCCAGGAGCACCTCCAGCGGCCTGCGGAGCGGCCCCCTGAGCCAGTCGGCCAGCGGAATGGCGAACCCCTGCTTGCGGCGATAGACGACGGAGGGCGGCACGAGACGCGCTGTCAGGATCTTGAGGAGACGCTTGGTCTGCAACCGCCTGAACTTCAGCGACGACGGAAGGGACGCCGCGAATTCAAGGACGCGGTAATCGAGGAGCGGCGAACGCGCCTCCAGCGAATTGGCCATCGAGGCGATATCCGTCTTGACGAGCAGATCGTCGGGAAGATAGGTCTCGATGATCGCCTGAAGGCCCCGGTCGACATCGTCCGGCCCGTCGGCGCGCCCCAGCGCGGCGCGGCAGTACGCCGCGGGATCGCCATCGGACAGCTGAGACTTGAAGGAGGGAGCGTACAGGCGATCCCGTTCGGTGGCCGTGAAGCCGGGCCAGATCCAGAGCAGATCGTCCGGGGCGCGATCGGACCAGTCGACCAGAAGCAGGGACAAGGCACGCAGCGTCCAGCTGTGCGGCGCCAACCGGGCCAGCGCGGCCCCGAGGGGGGGAAAGGCGACGCGGCGCAGGGGCCCGGGCACGTATCTGCGGTAGACCTCCGCGGCCCGGATGGCCCGGTTCCATGCGTAGCCCGCGAACGATTCGTCCCCGCCATCCCCGTTCAGCGCCACCGTGACGTGCTCGCGGGCCGCCGCCGAGACGTAATAAGTCGGGATCGCGGAGGAGTCGGCGAACGGCTCGCCGTAGTGCCAGACGAGCCGCGGCAGGATGGCCGCCGCGTCGGCCTCGATCCGGACCTCCGTGTGACTCGTGCCGAGGGCCTCCGCGACGGCGCGCGCGTAGGACAGCTCGTTGAAATCATCGTGGGAAAACCCGATCGTGAAGGTGCGCGCGGCGCCTCCGGCGCGACACATCATCGCCACGACCGCGCTCGAATCCACGCCGCCGCTGAGGAACGCGCCGAGCGGCACATCGCCGATGAGGCGCAAGCGCGTGGCGTCTTCCAGA
>DATFVU010000377.1:0-3505 GCA_035260145.1 Candidatus Polarisedimenticolia bacterium
CAGGTCGCGTGTGATGGAGTCGTACTGAAAATAACCGAACAGCAGAAGGCGCGGCGAGAAGGCGAAGACGTTCTGCATCTGGTACAAGCGCTGGATGAAGTCTCCCTCGGGCATGTACCCGAAATTGTTCTCCAGATCGAGCATCTGGTGCAGCCGGCCGCCCAGCACGTCCCAGTTCACGAAGGCCTCCGTCTGCGTCAGGCGTCCGTCATAGAAATCGCCGAACCAGACCGTCGATCCGACCCTCCACCTCCGGGTCTGCGCCGATTGCGCCTCGACGCGGTAGCGCGTGAAGGAATAGCCCCCGGGCTGGATGAAGACGCCGTTCGACACCTCGAACGGCACCGACAGAAACTCGTAGGTCGGAACCCAGTTCGCCTCGAAGTGCTCCCCCGACTCGGTCTCGATGTTGAACGGGGCCGTGAACAGACGCCGGCTCTGGGTGCGCCCGTCGAGGCCCTCCACATGGGTGACCTCGGTCTCGAAGAACGCCTGGCGGATCCAGGCCAGCCGGCCGCCCGAGGGCCGCGGCTGGATGGCGTTCCAGATTTCGTATTTCCGGGTCCCCGGGCGCAGCAGGAACCCGAGGGCGGGGTCGAGCGCGTCTCCGAACTCGGCGTAGAAGACGGAGGCGTTCCAGAAGTCGTTCGGGTAGTCGACCTTGAGGCCGTAGCCATGACGCTGCCCGAACGGCAGGTTGGGGGGCAGGTCGCCGCTCGAGCGCGCCGCCCAGCCGCCGATCGACATCCTCTTGTCCCCTGCGAGGCGCGAGGTGTGCCAGAGCGCGTCCAACCCGGCCAGCCCGTTGTCCGTCTTCGCTTCGGGATCGCCGTGCGTTCCCAGGGCCCCGACGCGGAAGCTGTCGGTGGCGTCGCAGGTGACCCGCGCCGCCGCCAGGTTCACGGGCATCACCTTCGGCGTGTCCCCCATCTGGATGTCGAGCGCCGCGACACCCAGGCGTCCGGCGTGCCCGAGGATCTTGGCGCCCCAGTCGATCGGCACGGTCCCACCCTCCGGAAGGAGGCCGATGCGGCGCGAGTAGAACGGCACGAAGTCCTCCCCGAGCCCCAGTCCGAAATCGAACAGATTCGATCCCTCGAGGAAAAACGGGCGCTTCTCCGGGAAGAACAGGTCGAAGCGCGTCAGGTTGATCTGCCGCGTGTCGACTTCCGTCTCCGCGAAATCGGTGTTCGCAGTCAGAACGCCCGTGAGCCCCGGCGTCAGGCTGTACGAGAGATCGAGGCCTCCGCGGCCCACCGTCTTCTCTATCTCCTCCGCGGGCACGCGCTCGTAGCGGCCGAGCACGTACGGGCTGACGGTGAGGCCGAGACCCTGATCCAGATCGCCGACGCCGGACAGGAGGCCGGCCGTGCTGAGATCGATGAGATCCGAGTCGATGGTGATTCCTGACCATTGCAGGCTGATGCGATCGCGCGCGATGTATCGAAAGACGTTGAAGCCCCAGTCGGGCAGCCCCGTCTTGAAATGGAACGTGCGCGACGGGAACCGGATCTCCGCGGTCCAGCCCGACGCGTCGATCTGCGTGCGGGCGTCCCAGATGCCGTCCCAGTCGGTGGAGAAGACGCCGGGGCCCGGAATCAGCCCATCGGCCACCGCCCCCGTTGCGTGCACGTCGAAAAAGTATCCGGTCCGCATGTCTCCGTAGGTGTCGAACACCAGGGTGATGAAGTCGTCCCCGAACGGGTCCTGGATGTCACGCTGCATCGAGTGCAGGGAGATCTTCGCGGGCTCGGGATCGACGCAGCGGATCCCGACGTACAGGTTCTCCCGGTCCATGAGGAGGCGCACCTCCGTCCTGTACGGGGTCGGCTCGCCCGGGTGGGGCGCGTGCTGCGCGAGGTCGGCGATGAGGCCGGCCGCCTCCCAGGCCGGCTCGTCCAGGCGTCCGTCGACGACGACGGCGTGATCGGTGCGGACCGCGGTCACCCGCGGCCGCTCGCCGCCGGGGGCCGCGATCGCCCCGGCGCGGCCGGCCGCGTTCGCGCCGCCCAGAAGGCACAGGAGCAGCGGGACGGCCCGTCTCCCGCGCACGCCGCTACCCCGGAGGGATCGTGACGATGGAGGGCGGCTCGCCGGCGAGGCCGCGCGACACCTCTTCGACCCGGCGGAAGAAGCGCAGGAAGTTCTCTCCGAGGACCCCCTCGACGACCTTCTCCGAGTGGCCGCGGCGCAGCAGCTCGGCGGTGATGACCGGGAGCTTCGAGACGTCGTCCAGGCCCTCGGGCGGGTCCTCGATGCCGTCGAAATCGCTGCCCAGCCCGGCCGCCTGGGGGCCCGCGATTTTCAGGACGTGCTCGATGTGGTCGACGACCTTCGTCCAGGAGGTCCGCGGCCTGGGGATGCCGCCGAACAGCTTGGTGATCGCCTCGTCGCGCTTCTTCGGATCGGAGGCGAGATCCTGCTTGATCTTCAGGTACTCGGGGAGGAGCTTCTCCCGCTCGGCCCGCATCCGATCCACGACCGCCGGATCGATGAAATAGGAGGAGACGTTGATCATCACGACGCCGCCCCGGGCCGTGATCTTCTTGATCTGATCGTCCGTCAGGTTTCGCGGGATGTCGCAGAGGGCCCGGCAGGACGAGTGCGAGGCGAACACCGGGGCGCGCGACGTTTCGAGCACGTCCTCGATCGTCTCGTCGGAGACGTGCGAGACGTCCACCATCATCCCGATCCGGTTCATCTCGCGCACCACCGCGCGCCCGAACTCGCTGAGACCGTGATGAACCTGGTAATCCGCGGGATTGAAATCGGGCAGGTAGAATTTTCCCGAGGAGTCGGCCCAGTGGTTGGAGTTGGTGTGCGTGAGCGTCATGTAGCGGACGCCCAGGCGATGGAACTCCCGCAGCGCGCCGAGCGAGTCCTCGATGGCGTGCCCGCCCTCGATGCCCATCAGCACGGCGATCCGTCCGTCCCGCTTCGCCTGCCGGATCTCGGCCGTCGAGGCGGCCGGCGCCAGGTCGTCCGGGTGGGACTGCACGACGCGCCGTGTCAGGTCGATGAGATCCAGCGCCTTGAGCGCGGCGCCGCCGGCCTCCGCGAAGCTGGCGGGGACATAGATGGCCAGGAACGGGGCCGTGAGGCCCCCCTCGCGGGCGCGCGGGATGTCGAAATGCGGCGTCGCGCCGCGCTCGCCCACGTCGGCCCATGTCTTCTCCAGGACGTAGGGGGCGTCGACGTGCGTGTCCACCACGATGGCTCGTGATTGAAGCCGCCGGGCCTTCGCGTCCGCTTCGTCGCCGGGCGCGGGAGCGCCGGCGATCGAGAGGATCGCGAGGACCACTCCAATGTCGCATGCGACCGGCCGGCGCATGAGGCGACCTCCGGAAACGGCGGATTGTCGCACATCAGGAGCGTGTCCGCGCCTGTCGCCGCACTCTCGGCCCTCACACTCACTACGTGGCGGGGTTTACCTGGCGGCCCGGCGGGGGCTCTTGACCCTGGGTTCCGGCTGACTCTGCCCGGCCTGCTTCTCGAGCAGAAGCCG
>DATFVU010000378.1:0-9221 GCA_035260145.1 Candidatus Polarisedimenticolia bacterium
ACACGGGGGCGCTGGCGGCCGCGGGCGCCGCCTACGACACGCTCCTCGATCAGGCCGGTGTCATCCGGGTGGATTCGATGAGCGATCTGTTCGCCCTGGCGACCGACTTCGCTCACGAACGGCTGCCCGCGGGCCCGCACGTCGGCATCCTCACCAACGCCGGAGGTCCGGCGATCATGGCCACGGATGCCTGCGTGACGCTCGGCCTCGACGTGGTCGAGCTTCCCGCCGGGACGCAGGAGAGGCTGCGGCGCGTCCTGGTGTCGGAGGCGAGCACGCGCAACCCGGTCGACATGGTCGCCGGGGCGGAGGGGTCGAGCTACGCCAGGGCGCTGGAGATCCTGAGGGACGAACCCGGCCTCGACGCCCTCATCGTCATCTTCGTCTCGCCGATCATGATCAACGCCGTCGAGGTGGCGCGCGCCATCATCGAGGCGGCGCGCCGGGCCTCGCGTCCGATCCTGACCTGCTTCATGGGGAAGGGCCAGGGGGAGCAGGCGGTGGAGGAGCTCAGGACGGCCGGCGTCCCCGTCTACATGTTCCCGGAGGAAGCGGCGCGCGCCCTGGCGGGGCTGCATCGCTACCGCCAGATCCGATCCCGGCCGGAGGGCCTGAGGCGTCTCTTCGACGTGGACCGCGAAGGGGCCGCGACGGCGCTGGCGGAAGCTTCCGGGGCCGGACGGCAGGTGCTCCTGCCGGAGGAGACCGAGAGGCTGCTGCGCGCGTACGGTCTGCCGGTCGTGCCTCAGGCGATCGCCGCCGATGAAAAGGAAGCGGTCGCCGCCGCGGCCCGGATCGGTTATCCGGTGGTCCTGAAGGGGGTGGCGGAGACCCTGGTGCACAAGACCGAGTCGGGGGCGGTGCGTCTCGACCTGCGCTCCGGCGCCGAGGTCGAGCAGGCCTGCCGCGCCCTGCGCGAGTCGCTGCGACAGCCGGCTCTCCGTTTCCAGGTGCAGAAGATGGTCCGCGGCGGCGTGGAGACCATCCTGGGAATCGCGCGCGACCCGAAGCTGGGCGCGATCCTCATGTTCGGCCTCGGGGGCATCTTCGTCGAGGTGATGAAGGACGTCGTGTTTCGCGTGCTCCCCATCCGCGACGTCGAGGCCGGGGAGATGATCCGCGGCGTGCGCGGCCACGCTCTCCTCGCCGGCGCCCGCGGCGCCCCGCCCGTCGACGAGGCGTTCCTGGCCGAGGCGCTCCTGCGCCTGGCCCAGCTGGCCGAGGAGCATCCCGAGATCGAACAGGTGGACATCAATCCTCTCCTCGCCGGGCACGAGGGCGCCTCCAGCGTCATCGTCGACGCGCGCGTGCGCCTGGCGGCGCGTTGACCGCCGGTGGGTCTTCCCCCATAATGCCGGACGGGAGATCCGGGTGAAGATCCAGGCGACGACCGTGCTTTGCGTGCGCCACCGTGGCAAGGTGGCGATGGGCGCCGACGGGCAGGTGACCCTGAACCACTCCGTCATGAAGCATGGAGCCCGCAAGATCCGGCGCCTGTACCGCGACAGCATTCTGGCGGGATTCGCCGGAGGGGCGGCCGACGGCTTCGCGTTGTTCACCCGCTTCGAGGCGAAGCTCGAGGAGTACCACGGCAACCTGGAGCGCGCCGCCGTCGAGCTGGCGCGTGACTGGCGCACCGACCGGGCCTTGCGCCGACTGGAGGCGCTCCTGCTTGTGGCCTCCGACAAGAAGTCGTTCCTTCTCTCGGGCACGGGGGATCTGATCGAGCCCGACGACGGCCTGGTGGCGATCGGCTCGGGCGGCCCGTGCGCGGTCGCCGCCGCGCGGGCTCTGGCCCGGCGGACCGAGCTGGGCGCCCGGGAGATCGTCGAGGAGTCGCTGAAGATCGCGGCGGAGATCGACGTCTACACCAACGACCGCATCGTGGTGGAGGAGCTGTGATGGTCGAGCGGCTGGCGCGCGCGGGCGGAGAGGGGACGGCGCGCCTGGTCGAGACGCCCACGGAGCTGTCGCCGCGGCAGATCGTCGAGGAGCTGGACCGATACATCGTCGGTCAGGAGCGGGCGAAGCGTGCGGTCGCCATCGCGCTGCGCAACCGCGTCCGGCGGCTGAAGCTGCCGCCGGACATGGCCGACGAGGTGGCGCCGAAGAACATCATCATGATCGGCCCGACCGGCGTCGGCAAGACCGAGATCGCCCGCCGGCTGGCCCGTCTCGCCAACTCCCCCTTCATCAAGGTGGAGGCGTCCAAGTACACCGAGGTCGGCTACGTCGGCCGGGACGTCGAGTCCATGGTGCGCGATCTCGCCGATATCGCCATGGACATGGTGAAGCTCGAGCGCTCCCGGGAAGTGGCCGTCGCCGCGCGCGGTCACGTGGAGGAGCGGCTGCTCGACATTCTGCTGCCGTCTCCGGACCCCAGGCGCGACGTCGCCGAGCCCGATCACCCGGAGGACACCTTTCGGCGCACGCGGGAGAAGCTCCGGCAGCAGCTGCGGGAGGGGATCCTGGAGGATCATCCCGTCGAGATCGAGGTGAAGCAGGACACGCTCCCGGCCTTCCGCATCTTCGGCGGCAGCGGACTGGAGGAGATGGACATCAGCCTGCGAGAGTCGCTCGGCGGTCTGTTCGGCGCGCGCCGGAAGACCCGCCGCGTGACGATCTCCGAGGCGCGAGAGATCCTGCAGCACGAGGAGGAAGAGAAGCTGATCGACATCGACGCCGCCAAGCGGGAGGCGCTCCGGCGCGTCGAGCAGTCCGGCATCGTCTTCGTGGACGAAATCGACAAGATCGCCGGTCGCGAGCGCGGCCAGGGACCGGACGTGAGCCGCGAGGGGGTGCAGCGCGATCTCCTGCCGCTGGTCGAGGGGACGCGGGTCTCGACCAAGCACGGCATGGTGCGCACGGACCACATCCTGTTCATCGCCTCGGGCGCGTTTCACGTGAGCAAGCCGTCCGATCTCATCCCGGAGCTGCAGGGGCGCTTCCCGATAAGGGTCGAGCTGCACTCTCTGGGAGCGCCGGAGTTCGTGCGCATCCTGACCGAGCCGCAGAACGCCCTGATCAAGCAGTATCGGGCGCTGCTGCTGACCGAGGGGATCGAGCTTGTCTTCACCGACGACGCCATCCGCGCCATCGCCGAGCTGGCGGCCCAGGTGAACCAGCAGTCCGAGAACATCGGAGCGCGCCGCCTGCATACGATCATGGAGAAGCTTCTGGACGTCGTCTCGTTCGAGGCCCCCGAGATGACGGAGAGAAAGGTCACGATCGACGACGCCTATGTCCGGAGGATGCTGGTCGACATCGTGAAGGACCAGGATCTGAGCCGCTACATCCTGTAACGTGCCCGCCGTCCTCCGCCCCGGATCTCGAAAGCCCCGGAACCGGCTCCTTCCGTGCGTCCTCGTGTCCCTGATCGCCGCCGGCCTCGGCTGCGGCAAGAAGGGGCCGCCGCTGGCCCCCCTGCGCATCCTGCCGCGTCCGGCGCAGAACGTCCACGTCCGCCAGGTCGGCTCCGATGTCGTGCTCGAGGCCGCGGTGTCGCTCAGCCGCACCGATGGCTCGCCCCTGGGCGCGGGGGCCGTCGTCCAGGTCATGAAAATGCGCCCGGGGCCCGCATTGAAGCCGGCGAGGGTCTCGGCGCGCTATCTCGTGCAGGTGTTCCAGAAAGAGGCGAAGGTCGTGGCCCCCATCAGCGGCCCTGACCTGCAGAATAAGATCGCCTCGGGCCATCTGGTCTACCACGACCGCGACGCCGCGGGCGGGGAGCCGTCTGCGGCGGAGGGCGCTCCGGAGCTGCGCTTCCTGTACGCCGTCCGGGTGGTCGACCAGGAGGGGAAAGGGTCGGCCCTTTCCATGCCCCAGGAGATCAGCCTGGTGCCGCCGTCCCCGCCACCCACGGACCTCGCGGCCACGGTCGGCGAGGGGGAGGTGCGCCTGACCTGGGAGTCGTCCGGGGCCGGCAAGCCGGAGGCGTCCTATAACGTCTATCGCCGCGCCGCCTCTCAGGAGGAGATGCCGCTGCAGCCGCTCAATCCGGCTCCGCTCTCCGATCGGGCCTACGTCGACACCCTGTTCCACTATGGCGAGACCTATTTCTATTCCGTGAGGGCGCTGGCGAATCCGCCGCCCCCGCTGCGCGAGAGCGCTCCGAGCGCCGAGGTGGAAGTGCGGCCGCTCGACGTGTACGCGCCGAAGACGCCGACCGGCCTGGCGGCCGCGGTCGAGGGTCAGGCGATCAAGCTGTATTGGTTCCCGAACAGCGAGCCGGATCTGCAGGGTTACCGCATCCATCGCCGGGAGACCCGCGGCGATTTCCGCCTCCTGGGCGAGGTCGGCGCGGGCGAAACGTCGTACGCCGACGCGACCGCGGCGCGCGGCGTGCGCTATTATTACGCGGTCACCGCGGTGGACGGCACGACGCCGCCCAACGAAAGCGCGCGCTCGGACGAGGTGTCGGAGGTGGTGCCCGCCGACGCCGGACCCTGAGAGCGCCCCCGAGGACGAGGATCATGACCGTTCCTCTGATCGAGTTCTGCAAGATGTCGGCGGCCGGCAACGACTTCATCCTGTTCGACAACCGAACCGCCACCCTGGGCCGCGACGATTTTCCCGATCTCGTGCGCCGCCTCTGCACGCGGGCGCTCTCCGTCGGAGCGGACGGAGTCATTCTTCTGGAGTCATCCTCGGTCGCGAACGTGCGCGCCTCCTTCTTCAACCCCGACGGGAGACCCACCTTCTGCGGCAACGGGGCGCGCTGCGCGGGGCGACTCGCGTACCTGAAGGGGATCGCCCCGGCGCGCATGACCATGGAGACCTCCCTCATGGTGCACCGCGTCGAGGTGGAGGGCGCCCAGGTTTCCCTCGAAATGCGCGATCCGCAGGGGTTCGACGAGACCGTCGAGGTGACGATTGGAAACGAGTCGATCCGGGGCCTGTTCGTCGATACCGGAGTGCCGCACTTCGTCGTCCGCCGATCGATTCCGCCCGGCGATTCCATCGACGCGCTCGGCCGGCTCCTGCGACTGCACCCGCGCTTCGCGCCCGAGGGCTCGAACATCGATTTCGTCGAGCCGGGAGGAAATGGCGTGCTCACGATCCGCACCTACGAGCGCGGCGTGGAAGGGGAGACCCTGGCCTGCGGAACCGGCTGCGTCGCCGCGGCGCTCGCCGCGGTCGCCTCCGGAACGGCCACGGCACCGGTCACGCTCCGCACCCGCTCCGGCGCTCTCGTACGCGTGCGCTTCGAGGGTCCGCCGCGGCGGGCGTCCGGTATACGGCTCGAGGGTGAGGCGCGGCTCGTCTTCGTCGGCCAGCTCACCGAGGAGGCGACGCGGGGGTTCCAGCCCGTCGCCTGACACTCTCTCCCGGGGACACGACGTGGATCTGGAAACCGGCAAGAAGCGCGTCTGGCATTTCATCCGGCTCGGAATCGGCTGGCTTCTGACCACGATCGGAACCATCCTGCTGGTCCTGCCGGGCCCGGGGTTCCTGTTCCTGATCCCGGGACTGACCCTTCTGAGCGCCGAGAGCCGCTGGGTGCGGCGCCTCCTGCGTCGGGCGCGCGAACGCTGGTACATTCGACGCGCCCTTCGCGAGGCCGAGAAGGTCGGAATCAAACTGGACCTGGGGCCGGATGACGAAGACCCCGACGAGCCCTCCGCCTCGGGGCCGCCCCGGCCCGCCGCCTAGGATCTGCTCGATCCCTTCGCCACAATCCTTGTCCCGGGCCTGCGCCGCCCGCTTCGAGCGGCCAGAAGGTCGGCCTCCAGGTGACGCGACGGGCAATGCGGACGCAGGGGACAGTCGCCGCAGCGCGGCAGGCGGGCTTGGCACACGTAGCGGCCGTGCAGGATCAGGGCGATCGAAAAGAAGATCCACTCGCTCTCGGGGACGACGGCCAGGAGATCCTGCTCGACCTTCACCGGGTCGGACTGCCGTGTCAGGCCGAGCCTCGAGGCGACCCGCGCCATGTGCGTGTCGACGACGATGCCGGACGGGATGCCGTAGCCGGCCCCCAGCACGACGTTCGCGGTCTTCCGTCCCACGCCGGGCAGGCGAGTCAGCTCTTCCATCGTCGTCGGCACTTCGCCGCCGTGGCGCTCGACAAGGAGCCGGCAGCAGTCGGCGATGGAACGCGCCTTGGCGTGGAAGAATCCGGTCGGCCGGATCACCTCCTCGAGGTCGGCACGGGAAGCCTTCGCGAGCGCCGCCGCATCGGGCCAGGCACGGAACAGGGCCGGTGTGACGGTGTTGACCCTGTCGTCGGTGCATTGCGCCGACAGAATCGTCGCGATCAGGTGCTGCAGCGGCGACGAGTGATCGAGCTCGACGCGCGCCTGCGGACGGGCCTCGTGCAGGGCCGCGAGGATGTGCGCGACCCGGGAGCGCTCGGCCGGCGTGGGGCGGCGCCTCGCCGCGCCAGAAGCGGGCCGCGATCGGGAAGTACGGGCTACCTTGCTCATCCTCGGCCGAGGCGATGCTACCGGAGCGTGCAGTGACCTGTCAAAAAGTCATGGTGTCGCCCAGGTGCGTCAAAAAGGCGGGCGTTCCGTGCAGGGAATTCCTGGCGGAGGCCCGACCGCGCGCGCGGACTCCATCAGGTCCTGCCTCCGGATTCCAATGATTACAGGCATATTCACCGGATCCAGGCACTTCGGGCCGCGGCTTTCGCCCCGCAACGCTGTCCCCCCGAGCCACCAACCTGCTTGGCAGGATTGTTGCTAAGAGGAGCAGGCGAGGAAAGGAGGACGGCATGTGGAGTCGATTGCTCCCTCACGCGACAAGCTACGATGAATTCATCTCACCCAACGAGGAGACGCGGCTCGAAGCATTCATTTCCGATCCCGACTCCTTCCGGCAGGAGCGAGAAATCCTGAGGTCCGAGGTCGACCGAATCCTCGGCGGCGCCCTGCGCCAGCTTCCCGCTCGGGAGCGCTACATTCTCGAGAGGCGGTTCGGAATGCGAGACGGCAGCGAGCTGACCCTGGAGGCCGTGTCGCGAATCCTCAAGCTCAGCAAGGAGCGCGTCAGGCAGCTCGAGCGGGAGGCCCTGCTCAAGCTTCGGTTGGCCCTGGACGGAATGCGGGGCCAGTTGATGGGGGCCTGAGTCTCGAAGAGGACCCCTCGCCGTGACGCTTCGGACCGCCGCCCCGCCCCCCGGGTCGGCGGTCCTTGGCTTTTATGGAAGGCTCCCGTCCGGGGGTTGCGGAGAATATGCAGTGGTGATTTCTCCATACGCCCATACGGGTGTTCCCCCGCTTGGCAAATCGAGTAGGATCGCGCTATCATCCCGGCCGGGCCGATGGGTGGACACGGCTCGTCCGCATCAAAATGAGGATCGGGACGGGAGGGTGGCGGACCGATACTGCCGCCCGAGGGAGACGATTGATGATACGTGAACGGCTGGTCCCGGGGCTGGCCCTTCTCGTCCTGTCCCTGACCGGCACGGGATGCGAGAGCACGATCGATCGTCTGAAGGCGAATTTCGCAGCCAAACAGGGAAACGACCTCTACAAGGCCCAGGATTATCAGAAGGCCACCGAGTGGTACCGGTACTCCCTGTACCTCAATCCCGAGCTGCCGATCGCGTACCACAACGCGGGGCTGGCCTACATGGCCCTGTACAAGCCCGGCTCGAAGCACCCGAAGGACCTGTATTACTCGCAGCAGGCGATCGACAATCTGACGCGCTTCCTGAACTACGAGCCGAACGACGAGGACGCCAAGAACCAGCTCCTGACGGTCTATGTGTCGGCGGAGCGCTACGACGACGCCGGCAAGTTCTTCGAGGAGGAGTTCAAGAGGCGCAGCGATGACAAGGCGGCCGCGGCGCGCCTGGCGCAGATCCTGGGCACGGTCTACGCCAAGAAGGGCGACTTCGAATCGTCGATCGAGTGGTTCAAGAAGCGGGCCGAGATCGAGAAGGACAATCCGGAGGCCCTGTACACTATCGGGCAGCTGTGTTGGGACAAGGTCTATCATGCCGGCATCACGATGGACATCGAGAAGCGCAAGGAGCTCGTCGACACGGGATTGGATTACCTGCAGCGGGCGGCCGGCCTGCGCGAGGACTATTTCGAGGCGACCTCCTACATCAATCTCATGTACCGGGAAAAGGCGAAGCTGGCGCAGCTCGCGGGCGACATGGAGAACTTCCAGAAATACACCGCAGAGGCCGACAAGCTCGCGAAGCTGTCCCTGGAACAGCGCAAACGTGTGATGGCCAAGAAGGGGTAGCGCGTGTTCGACTCGATGGTGTTCTCGACGAAACAGAAGCGCCGGACCCGGCGGTGGCTGACGGTCCCGGTCGCACTGATTTCGCACGCCGTCGTGTTCGCGGGAATGATCGTCATGTCCTTCATGTCGGTGGAGTCGGTCCCGCCGCCTCCGATCACCATCTCTTTCGTGGCGGCGCCTCCGCCTCCACCGCCTCCGCCTCCGCCGCCCGCGCGGCGCAAGAAGACGACCGAAGTGAAGCCGAAGGAGATCCCGAAGCCGACCGAGCTGGTCCAGCCCAAGATAGTGCCGGAGGAGAAGCCCGTGCCGATCACGGCGCCGGAAGAGGACGCGGGCGAGGACGAAGGCGTGGACGGCGGCGTGGAGGGCGGCGTGGAGGGGGGCGTCGTGGGCGGCGTCGTCGGGGGCGTGGTGGGCGGCGTCCTGGGCGGCATGCTCGGGGGCGTGGACGGAGGCATGCTCGACCAGCCGCTGTACGCCGGCATCGGCGGCGTCACCAACCCGGAGCTGATCCCCGGCACCAAGACGAAGCCGAACTATCCGGAGATCGCCCGCAAGGCGAAGGTCTCGGGGCAGGTCATCCTGCAGGCCGTGGTGCGGAAGGACGGCACGGTGGGGGACATCCAGGTTCTGCGGTCACCCGGATCCAAGTTCGGCTTCGACGAGGCGGCGATCGCGGCGGTGAAGCAGTGGCGCTACAAGCCGGGGCTTCAGAACGGCAAGCCGGTGGACGTGTTTTTCACGATCGTCGTCGAATTCGTTCTGCAATGATTAAGGAGGATACACGCTCATGATGGGGCACTCGGTACTAGACATCTGGTTCCAGATGGGGTTCCTGGCGAAGGCTGTCGCCATTTTCCTCATCATCATGTCCGTCTACTCGCTCGGTCTGTTCATCGAGCGGTTCCTGCTGTTTCGGGCCGCCAAGAAGCAGTCGATCGAGTACCTGCCGGTAGCGACCAAGGCGCTGCGTGAGGGGAACTACAAGCTCGCGGTGGAAACGGCGAAGCGCTTCAACAAGA
>DATFVU010000379.1:0-3138 GCA_035260145.1 Candidatus Polarisedimenticolia bacterium
TCGAGGAGCTGGCGCGGGTGGACGGGTCGATCGGCCTCTCGGTGGCCGCCCACAATTCGCTCTGCTCCAACCACATCTTCCTGGCGGGCTCCGAGGAGCAGAAGCGCCGCTATCTCGTCCCTCTCGCCAAGGGCGTCAAAATCGGGGCCTGGAGCCTGACGGAGCCGACCGCCGGAAGCGACGCCTCCGGCACGCGCTCGGTGGCCGAGCGCAAAGGCTCGAGCTGGGTGCTGAACGGGAGCAAGACCTTCGCGACTCACGGGTCGGTCTGCGACGTCGCCGTGGTGTTCGCGGTCACCGACAAGAGCAAGGGCAAACACGGGATTTCGGCATTCATCCTCGAGAAGGGGATGAAGGGATTCCGGCCCGGAAGAAAAGAGAACAAGATGGGATGCCGCGCCTCCGACACGGCGGAGATCGTGATGCAGGATTGCCTCGTGCCGGACTCCAACCGCCTCGGCCCCGAGGGACGCGGGTTCATCGATGCGCTTCGAATCCTCGACGGCGGGCGCATCGGCATCGGGGCCCTCGGCGTCGGCATCGCGCAGGGAGCCTTCGAGCACGCGGCGGCCTACGCAAGGAGCCGCAAGCAGTTCGACCAGCCGATCGCCAATTTCCAGGCGATTCAGTGGATGCTCGCCGACTCCGCCGTCGAAATCGAGGCCGCCCGGCTTCTCGTGCAGCGCGCCGCGTTTCTGAAGGACCAGGGAGCGGACGTCACCCGCGCCTCCGCCATGGCCAAGCTTTACGCATCGGAGACCGCCGTGCGCGTCGCCAATCGCGCCGTGCAGATCCACGGCGGATACGGCTACGTCAAGGAGTATCCCGTCGAGCGCGCCTATCGGGATGCAAAGATCTGCACCATCGGCGAAGGGACCTCGGAGATCCAGCGCCTGGTCATCGCGCGCCAGCTCCTGGGCGAGACGCCAGAGCGGTCCTCCTGATGCACGAGCTGGCCCGCCTTCTCCTACAGGGCGACGCGGTGGCCCTGGCCCGGGCCATTTCGCTGGTCGAGGAAGGAGGGCAGCGGGGCGAGGCGATCCTGGCCGACATCTTCCCGCGCACCGGCCGCGCCGCCACTGTCGGCGTCACCGGCCCTCCCGGAGCCGGCAAGAGCAGTCTGGTCAATCGCCTCGTCGCCTTGTACCGGTCTCTCGGCCGCTCCCTTGGCGTCGTAGCCGTGGATCCGTCGAGCGCCTTCAGCGGCGGCGCGGTCCTGGGCGACCGGATTCGTATGCAGGAGCACACCCTCGACCCCGCCGTGTTCATCCGATCGATGGCCACGCGCGGCCGCTTCGGCGGATTGAGCCGTGCCACGCGGGACGTCATCGATCTCATGGACGCGGGCGGCCGCGATCCGATCCTGATCGAGACCGTGGGAGTCGGCCAGGACGAGGTCGACGTCGTGCGGGTGGCCGATACGGTGCTGGTGGTCCTGACGCCGGGACAGGGAGACGACATCCAGGCGATCAAGGCGGGTCTGCTCGAGATCGCCGACCTGTTCGTGATCAACAAGGCGGACCATCCGGGCGCGGACCGTCTCGCCTCCGACCTTGAGGGCATGCTTTCGCTGGGCGAGAAGCGCGCCTGGGCGCCGCCGATCGTGTCCTGCGTCGCCACGGAGGGACGGGGGATAGGCGATGTGGCCGACGCGATCGAGCGGCACCGGGTCTTCCTCTCCGGCGGGAATCGGCTGGCCGAACGGCGCCGTCAGGGGCTTCGGGCCCGCTTCCTCGAGATCCTGCGCGATCAGCTGCTGGCGCGCCTGACGGGCGGGGACCTGGGCGAGGCCGACCTGAGTCGTTACGAGACGGAGCTTCTCGCCCGCCGCGTCGATCCCTATTCGGCGGCCCGCTCGATCGCGGTTCACCTCGAGGCCGACAGGGGCGGGCGGGGGGACACACGGCCCGGCGCGCAGCTCGATCACATCGGCATGGCGGTGCGCAGAATCGATGAGCGTCTGGCCCTCTACAGAGATCTTCTCGGGCTCGAGCTGGCGGGGATCGAAGACGTCCCCGGCGAGAACGTCCGTGTGGCGATGCTCCCGGCGGGCCGGACGCGCATCGAGCTCGTGGAGCCCCTCGGAAGCGCATCGACCGTGGCCGGTTTCCTCGACAAGCGCGGCGAGGGCATGCACCACGTCTGTTTCGAAGTGGACGATCTGGCCGGCACGCTGGAGCGCTTCCGGCGGGCGGGCCTGCCGGCGGCCGGCGCAGAGGGTCGGCCCGGCGCGGAGGGGTCGAGGGTCGCCTTCATCCATCCGCGGGCCACCGGCGGCGTCCTCATCGAGCTCAGGCAGACGGAAGGCACGGCACGAAAGGCGCCCCCCGGGTCCGCCGCGGGGCGGGAGAAGGGCGCCGGTCACGCCGGGCCGGACAGCGGAGCCGCTCGATGAACAAGGTCGTCAGGGACGCGGACGAGGCCATCCGGGACATCCAGGATGGCGCGAGCCTGATGGTGGGCGGCTTCGGCCTGTGCGGCATTCCGGAAAATCTGATCAAGGCGCTGCGGCGCAGCGGGACGAAGAACCTCACGGTCATGAGCAACAACGCCGGCACGAGCGATTATGGACTGGGCCTTCTGTTGCAGTCGCGCCAGATCCGCAAGATGATCGCGACTTACGTCGGCGAGAACGACCTGTTCGAGCAACAGTTCCTGAAGGGAGAGCTGGAGGTCGAGCTGGTCCCGCAGGGCACGTTCTCCGAAAGAATCCGAGCCGGTGGCGCCGGCATCCCGGCCTTCTTCACGCCGACGGGCTACGGAACGCTGGTCGCCGAGGGCAAGGAAACCCGGCGCTTCGGCGAACGCAGCTACGTGCTCGAGACGGCGCTTTCGGCCGATTTCGCCCTGATCAAGGCCTACCGCGGCGACCGCCTGGGGAATCTCGTCTATCGCAGGACATCACGGAATTTCAGCCCGATGATGGCGACGGCCGCGCGCGTCACGATCGCCGAGGTGGAGCAACTGGTCGAGCCGGGCGCCCTCGACCCGGACATGGTGCACACGCCCGGCGTGTACGTGAGCCGGATCTTCCAGGGGACGGACTATGAAAAGCGAATCGAGCAGAGAACTTATCGTCAGGCGGACGGCCGCTGAGCTGTCGGACGGCGACTACGTCAACCTGGGGATCGGCATGCC
>DATFVU010000380.1:0-3728 GCA_035260145.1 Candidatus Polarisedimenticolia bacterium
CCGGCCCGGAGGAAATTCAGGCCATCCCCGTCCTCGAAGGCGTCGTGCGTCGACGGCGACCCATCCCGCAGCGACAGCCAAGTCCGCTCCGAGGCGTCGAACCGTCCCTGATAACCGAGGTTGTGGATGCTCAGGACCGTCCGCGGTCTCCTGGTCCCGAACGGCAACGCGCGCGCGAACAGGGGGACGAGCCCCGCGTGCCAGTCGTGCGCGTGCAGGATGTCGGGCGGAGGAGAGGCGCGCCGCGCGCGCTCGCACACCGCCCGGGCGAAGAGCGCGAATCGCCGCGCATTGTCGGGATACTCCCCGTCCGCCGTGCCATACACCCCCTCGCGCGCGAACAGCTCCTCGCACAGGATGAGCGTCGTGGTCACGCCGGGCCCGTCCTGTCTCGACAGGAAACGCACCGGAGTGCGCGCCGGCCCCAGCGGGACGGCGAGATTCTCGTCCTCCTCGGAAAAACCGGCGCGGTCGACGCTGCCGTACGCCGGCAGGAAGCGCCGCACCCGGAAGCCGAGCGGAGCCAGGGCCGGCGGAAGGGCCCGCAGGACGTCGCCGAGGCCGCCCACCTGGACGTAGGGCGCCGCCTCCGCCGCCACCATCCAGATCTCGGTGTGGCGCGCTTCGCGGGTCACCGGGACGCCGGCATCAAGCCAGCCTCCGGAAAGCAAGCCGCAACCCCGGTGAGACCCGGGACGCGCCGGGCCGTGTCAGCGCCCAGCACAGCGCGAAGATCGTTCCCTGATAGGTCGACTCGAGGCGGTCCTCCGAGCGCTGCAGCGTCTCGACCGGGAGGGTCGCGAGGCGTGCCGCGGGCTCCGGCAGGATATCCAGAGCGAAGCCGAAGGCGTGATCCTCGAGGGACAGGTGCTTTACGTCGTCGGCGACCAGGCGGTCGCCCGGCGCGGTGCGACGGATGGCACCCCTCCCGTCCTCGAGGAGCAGCGATCGATCCGGCGCCCGGCCGGTCAGGAGCGTCAGGCAGAGCAGCGTCCCGAGCCAGCCCTGCCGATGCGTCCCCTCGTCCGCCAGCCTCCAGAGGAAGCGCAGATCTCCCGAAGGGTCCATGACGACCTCGCGGGAATAGACGAGCGATCCGAGATGCATGTCGCTGATCAGACCGTTTTCGGTGGCCCGCCAGCGGCCGACGCGCCCCTCGAGGAGCTCGATGCCGTCGAAGCCGGCCAGGTCGGCCGGCTCAGGAGGGCGCGCACAGAAGAAGTCGCGCGCCGATCGCAACGGCAGCCGATCGAAGCGCCTCCCCTCCAGGTCGGCCGGGCTCACTCGCAACTTCTGCTCGTGCGGCGAGGCGATGGCTTCTTCAGAAGCGGGCGCGTGGGTGGGCTCCTCGCCGCCATGGTACCGTTCGCGCCAGCGTGACACGATATTGGCGACGTTGAAACGGCACGGCAGATAGTCGAGCTCCACCAGGGAGGCCGCGTCCGAGGGCCGGAAGAACGCCTGGGTCGCGGACGAGCGCAGCACCACCTCGTTTTCGAGATCGCCGTCCAGATCGGCCTCCTCCACCGTCACCCTGCCCCCGTCTCCCCGCGCCAGGAGCGCGTCGGCCTCCAGGAGGCTCCGATAGGCGCCGTGCCGCAGGTGCGGAAAGTACAAACCCCCGAACAGACCGTGCCAGTAGGAGCAATTCACCTGGGCGCGCAAGACCGCGGTGATCGCCTCGTCGCGGCCGGCGGTCCCCGCGGGCAGGGCCCGCGCGCGCCGCGAGGACCACAGGACGTGCTTGTGCAGCTGATCCGCCTCGGGGTAGCGCGCCAGGAACATATCCCAGAGGCTTCCCCGTACGAAGGCGCGCACCTGCTCGGCCGGCGCCTTCTCGAGGGCGGCGGCGCGCGTCTTCAGATAACCAGGCACCGACTCCGCCGGCAGGGCCCACTCGAGCATCTCGGTGTACGACGCGTTCGGCACGTAGACCTTGCGCGCCACCGGCCGCTCGTCCAGAAACGCTCCCGGGCCGGACGCGCGCACCGGGCCGCCCGCCTCCTCGAGCATCGAGAGGAACCCGTCCAACCAGCCCTGCTCGAACACCCAGCGGTGCGTGCGCGGCCAGAGCCCGAACTTTTCGGCATCGTCGCCGTAGGTGAGGACGGCGTCGCCGGCCTGCCGCGCCAGATCGGCGAAGTGTTCGCGCACGGCCCGGAGCGGCCGGAACGGGATCAGGTAGCGCAGCTGGAAATCGGACGGAAAGAAGGCGACGGCGCGCCCGTGCCTTTCGGTGACGAACAGGCCGCTGAAGCGCTCGTCCAGGAGCCCCGCGAAGCGCAGGTGCTGATCGTCCAGGATGATGTACTGCACGCCCGCCTCGGCCAGAAGGTCCGCCAACCCCGGCTCCCAGACGCGCTCGGCGATCCAGGCGCCCCGCGGACGGACACCCGCCCGCCGCTCCCAGTACGACGCGAGCCGCTCGATCTGATCGAGCGCGTCGTCCCGCGGGATGATGGGAAGGATCGCCTCGTAGAACGCGCCCCCCAGGGGCTCCACCCTTCCCGACGCCACCAGCGCCAGGAGACGATCGAGAAGCGGGCGATCGTGCTCCTCCAGCCACTCCAGGAGACACCCTGAAAAGTGGAACGCGGCGCTCACTCCGGGGTGACGCTCGAAGTGATCGAGGATCGGGGCGTAGCACAGCCTCGAGGCGTCCCGGAACACCGAATCGAAATTTCCGGTCGGCTGGTGAAAGTGCAGCGCGAGCAGGAGGCGCACGCTCATGCGCCTGACTCCGTGAGATCGTCTCCCTTTTCGGATGGGATCATCGAGAGGCCCAGCGATCGCGGCGGCCTCTGGCCGAGCGCCTCGCACGCCTGGCGCAGGTGTCCGCGGAACGTCTGGTCGAACGCGGCCCTGTACTCCGTCGTGAACTGTCCGTCCAGCCACCAGAACCAGTCGCTCCCCTGCGCCGCTCGCAGCGAGGCCCAGGCGGCGCTTTTCGCCGGCTCGGGCGTCCGCGCGTCCCGGCTCGCCTCCTGGAGCAGGGAGCGCACCTCGCCGAGGAGCTCCCAGGCGCGGTTTTTCTGCGGGCCGCCGATCCACGTGCCGAAGTCGGCGTGGATCCAGCTTCCAGCGCGCAATCGATCGAGCCTGCCGCGCTCCGGCGAGCGCGCGACGGCCCCGGCGACGGTTTCGCAGTCGATGGCCGCGTGGCGCCCCAACCCACCATAAAGGGCGCGAAGAAACGGCCCGCCGGCCCTGGGATAGTGCTCCCAGGGATTCTCGCCGTCGAGCGCCACCAGGAGCAGCCGGGGTCCTTCCCCGCCCGGTTGCGCCCTTTGCAAAACACCTGACAGAAAATCCTCCGCGGCCTGTCCCGGGTCGGCCCGCGCATAGGAGAATCCGATGCGATCCGAGAGTTCGTGGTCGCGGAACACGAGAGCCGGACCGGCCGCGCCGGCCTGCGTCCAGGGCCGTCCCGTATCGACGGGGCGATTCGTCTCGGACGCCGCGAGGAGCTGTTCGTCGCTCGCGGTCCAGTCAATGCCGCAGGCGGCGAGGAGCTCGGCCGCCTCGCGGCTCAGGGACCCCTCGGACGGCCACATCCCGCGCGGGCGCGATCCGAGCTCGCGCTCCACCAGCGCCAGCGCATCCTCGACCTGCTGGCGCGCGTCCTCCGGGGCCTGCAGGCGCTGCGGCAGCGCCGCCTGCGGCATCGCCTCGCGCGCCGAATCGCTGTCGAGCAGGAGCGGCAGGATCGGGTGGGCGTAGGGAGAGGT
>DATFVU010000381.1:0-9213 GCA_035260145.1 Candidatus Polarisedimenticolia bacterium
TGACAAGCAGGTCCGTCGCATCGTCGATGTTCGAAACGTCGATCCGGATGGTGACGAAGCGGCTCGCCTGCCGGATCACATCGGGGGCCGTAAACGCATTTCGATCGAGCAGGCGACATGCCGCGCACCACTCGGCGGAAAAGTCGATCATCACCGGCCGCCGGGCGGCCCGCGCCGATGCGAGGACATCGTCGAGCCTCGACGATTCACTCGTATCCTTGCCTGGTAGCGTGAAGTTCCACTCGACAGATGGCTTCACGTCCGGCGAGGTCCATGCGAGCGGGCAGGGAATGACACCCAGCGCCACGACCCAGAAGAACACTCCGGGATGCCTTTTCAATGGACGATCCTGGCGAATTCTTCTCGAATGAACTCCTTGGCCCCCGGCCCGCCCGTTATGCGCAACGTCGCCGGCCCACTCTGCGTCGCAAACGTGAGCGTGTATTCCACCGTTGGACAACAGCCGCGGGCACCATCGAGCCATTCTCCGGCTTCCCGGAATTGTCCGGAGAACTTGAAGAGATAGCCGTTCTCGAGCTCATCGCTCTCCGTCACGGCGGCCGCGATCTTCTCGACGAGGGCTTTGTGCCGCGCGAGCCCCTCAGGGGTGAAGAACCCCATGTTGCAGTAGTGCGTCGTGGGAGCACCCGCTTGCGCGGCTTCGGGACGGTGTGCCAGGGTCAGAGTCGCTGTCGAGAGGACGAGAACTGCAGAAAGAGTCGCGAGCCGGGTCATGGGTTCCTCCTCACGGGACGTTGATCGTGAGGCCGCTCCATCGCGGCCTCTTCCCGTATAGGCGCTCGGACGCAAGGTGTGACGCGCGGCAGCGTTGATTCCGCCGATTAATCGACCTCGAACCAGGAGCCGCATGCAACGACGTAATGCTTGGGATTGCGTGGGTCGTAGAACACGGGAACGTCGAACCCTACGGGAACTTTGTAGCGAAAATCCCATCCCCAACCCGATACAGCTGTTCCGTCACCGGCCGTGAAGCGAAAGAAGACCCGGTTACTCGGCTCCTCCTCATCGTCCCGGCCGTGGACGACCGCCATGGCGATTTCGCCATCCCGGAGAAGCCGTCGGTCGCGCCGCACCTTATGGACCGCCCACGCCAGGATCGCCGCCAGCACCACCGCGACAGCGATCCTCCAGCTCCGGCTCAGGACCCGATCCCAATCTTCATTCCTGAACTGCCAGAGGAAGTTCCCGGGGAACAGCACCCACGGAACCATCACCGGAAGCAAGACGGCCGACCTCCAGGAGAGGTGAACCCTGCGCGGAGGAGGTCCGAAAGGTCGTGCGTCCTCCCAGGGCCGCGGCAGGAAGGCGCAGATCAGGTAGGCCAGGAACCCGGTGGCGACCATCATCAGCGCCGGACCGCAGAACCACCCCACGATGAATCCGCCGCCGGGAAACACGCCGATGAGCGCCTGCGTGAGGCGAAGGTACAAAACGCCGAGCAGGATGGCGACTGCGAGTTGCATAGGCTCTCAATCCGCCTCGAGCGAGCACGAGCAGGTGATGCGATCGCGGCGCTTCATACCGCGAAGTGCGCCTCTTTAAACCTAATTCCAGGGGAGCGCGTCGGCCAGCGCGATGCCAGGGCCGCTACGGATTGGAGTCGTTCGACAGCGTGAGCACGATCGGGCCTGGGTTTTCTAGTGTCGGGGTCGGGCAGGGATCCGGAACGGGGGTCGCGGACATCCTAGCAGGGCGAACTGTTGACCAGAGGATTCCCGGACGAGTCAAAGCCCAAAGGTCCCTCACCCGCGGAATTCTCTCCTGTGACCAGGTAGAACCAACCGACGCCTGCAGGTGGAGCGGCGGCCTCGGTTGCGGTGGATTCACCGAGATCCCGCAACAAGCACCGACCATAATCTCCGCCCGTGAGCGTCGTCACGTCCCCCCGGTAAATGTTGTAGGACGTGGCCCCGCTCTCGGGGCCGTCTTCCCAAACGAGCGTGTCCAGGGAGGTGAATCGCAGGGGCTCGGCACTTCCCGGCAAAGAGACCTCGCGTGGAGCCCCACCCTCAGTCACGGTCACGTCCCACACGGCCGTGTCGACGTTGGCGCCATACCGCTGCGGTTTGATGAGGCTCGCATCGGCCGCGACCTCACAGGAGAGTTGATAGGTGCCCGGCTGAACGAACGATTGACGATGACTGGTCGTGCCGACCTCGACGACCGTGGGCGTCGGGAATCCCGGGCCGCTGAGGCGCCACGTAACCAGGTTGGAGACGCCCTGCGGCAGACGCGTGGCGACGGAGAAGAGTTTGGGGACTCCGACCTGCGCCGAGGCCGTCGCCGGGGGAGCCATCGATTCGATCGGGGCGGTGGGGGACACGCGCGCATGGTCGAAGATGGCGAGGGCCCACCGCTGGGTACACACCTTGCAGAAGGGCTCCGTCGTCTCGCGCATGGCGCAATTGTCGCCCGGCCGGTAGACGCAGGTCGCGAAATCCTGCGCCCCCTGCCGAGGCGGTCCCAGGACCGCGATCCACTCGTGCCACGCACCCTGCGTCCCGTTCAGAGACGTATTCACTTCCGTGGCGGAAAGGCCGCATGTGTCGTTTGTGGAGTATTCGTCGCCCAGGCTGGCCAGGGTATGCCCGAGCTCGTGAAGCGCCAGATCGGCACCATAGATGTTCCCGGCGGCGAAGACGGCCCGCGTGCCGCCGCAGCCGCCATACCGCGTCGTATTGACCATGATGAGGCTGACATCGTGCGCCGGGGCCCGCAGCTCTGCCGCGGCGATGTTCTGCAGGCCCAGGGTGTCGCAGCCGCTCTGATAGCGGATGCAGCGATTCCGGGTGTCTCCGCAAACGGGGACCACATCCTCGAAATTCGTCCCCATTGCGGTGTCGACCGTGATTCCACAATCACATTGGTCGGTGCCGGATTGCCGCGAGTAGGCGTACACCAGGATAAAATTCACGAAGGGATCGTGTTCTGAGAAGGGACTCTTGCTTCGGAAGCGCGCCATCAAACTGTCCGCGTGCGAATCCATCAGGGCCTTTTCCGCGTAAGTGTAACCGTCCGGAATGATGACCACGTTGATGCGGCGGTCGGTCTCGGTGGCGTCCCCCGACAGGCGGTACACGTCCGGATCGGCGAAATCCCCGGGCCACAGCACGCTGCTCGCCTGTGTCACGCCGCCGGATTTGGCGCTGAGTTGCGAGGTGTTCGCGAAGCTCAGGTGCCGGTATTCGATGTCGCCGCCGGCCCGATCAAAGCGCGCGGCGTCCATCGATTCGACGGCCAGCAGGCGGCGCGACAGCCGGCCGGCGTTCTCTTCGTGAATCGCCACTTCGATCTGCGCGAATCCGTCGACCTCGGGCAGTTCGACGATCACTGTCTCACGGTGGACCTCGAGCGAGTCACCTGTCTCATGCGGCGCGGCTGCGGCGTCGTGCTCCAGGCACAGGCCGGGAATCTCAACGCGGCGTGTGTGTCTCCAGCCTGCGGGGCCGAGGAGCGCCACGTCCACCTGGGCCGGCCGTCCGCCGCGGATGGGGAGCGGTTCGAGGGCGGCCGTGTACGGTCGCGATTTGACCGTGTACCCGAGGAGCTGCGCCCCGTCGCGGTCGACCAGGATCGCGGCCACAACGGTTCGATCGGACCAGGTCGCGCGCGCGTCGCGGCTCTGACCGGCCGGGCCGGACACGCTTCGCGGCTCGATCTCCGCCGCCAGAGCGGACGGCGCGGCCAGCAAGGCCCAGGCCAGTGCAGGCAGCACGTCAATCCTGGCAAAGCGGCGGCCAGCCTGGAGATGAGTCGATCTCATGGGGCCCTCCGCAGTCGCCTCGAACACTACGCTGAGTCCGTGCCTCGAGACATCGGGCGGATACCGCACTTCGTGGAGGTGAAAACACCTGACTTGAGATCGGGCGGATGCCGCACGTCCTGGAGGAAAACACCTGATACGTACGACGCAGGCGAGAAAAGCGGGTCCCCCTTGCGTACCGGCCACGCGCTGGAGTAGAAAGGTCCGCCCCTGCGTCGGTGGACCCGCGTGAACCGAGGGGAGCCACACTTGAAAAATCAGAGTCTGAGTGAAGCCTTTCGCGAGCTCTCGACGCCTTTGATCACCGACGCGTGCGTCCGTCAATCTCTCTCCCTGCGTCTGGCTCCTCCCGACCTCGGTCCGGTCGTTCCAGGCGGCCGCCTGGCGGGACGGGTTCTACCGGTCAGACACTACGGCAGCGTCGATGTCTTCCTGGAAGCCATGGAAGAGGCCGCGCCGGGGGACATCCTGGTGATCGACAACGGCGGGCGCGCCGACGAAGGGTGCATCGGCGACCTGACCGTCCTGGAGGCCCGGGCGGCCGGCCTCGCCGGGCTCGTCGTCTGGGGACGCCACAGGGATACCGCGGAGGTCGTCTCGATCGGTCTGCCGGTGTTCAGCTGCGGGCGCTGTCCGGCCGGCCCGATCCGCCTGGATCGGCGCGAGGAGGGCGCCTTCGCCTCGGCCCGCGTCGGGACCTGCGAAGTGACGCGCGAGGATGTCGTGTTCGCCGACGACGATGGTGCGCTGTTCGTCAAAGCGGCGCAGGCCGAGAGCGTTCTCGAGATCGCCCGCGCCATCGCCCAGGCCGAGCGCCGGCAGGCCGCCGCCGTGAGGGAGGGATGCACCCTGCGGGATCAATTCCAGTTCAAGGCGTTTCTGGCACGGAGAGGGAAGGACCCGGAGTACACGTTCCGCAAGCACCTGCGTTCCCTGGGGGGTGCCATCGAGGAGTGATACCCGGCCGCCGGATTCGGCGGCGCTTCACGACATCCAGAAGGGAGGAGACCAATGGGGGGGCGGTTCTGGATTTCGGGAATCGTGATGTCGGTCCTCGCACTCGCGGGCGGCTTCGTGGTGCACGAAGTGCTCCTGCACGCGGATTATGCGGCGGTCCCCAATCTCCTGCGCCCGGAGGTCGAGGCGCAGGGATACATGGGCTGGATGGTGCTCGCCCACCTGCTCATGGGATTCGGGCTCACCTGGATCTACCTGAAAGGTCGCGAGCCGGGAAAGCCACCGATCGCGCAGGGCCTGCGGTTCGGCGCAGCCATTGCGGTGCTGGTGACCATCCCGACCTACCTCATCTACTATGCCATCCAGCCGTGGCCGGGTCAGGTGGTTGTGAAGCAGATCCTTTACGACACCGTCTGCGTCCTGGTGATGGGAGCCGTCGTCGCCCTGATCAATCAGGGCCCGAAGTCGGCCTGACCGGCTCCTTCCGATCGTCGCCCGGGGAGCGGCCGCGGGGCGGCGGCTCCTTCCACGTACCGGCCGGTGAAGCTCTCCGACCATCCCATCCGGGCGCTCAATGAGAGCGGCTTGATCTGACCGAGCCGCTGCCCGCTCTCGCGGCAGCGCTCGACGTACGCGCGGAACCCCCCTCCGGAGATCCGGAACATCCGGACCGGGGCGAGCTGTCCCAGGGCCACGCAGGATCGATAGTGCGGGTTGGTCTGAAGCTGCTCCTCGAGATGCGAGGCGAGCGCCTCGGGCGGGTCCGCGTCGCATTCGAGGTAAAGAGTGTAGACCGGGCGGGAGCCGTCCTCATCGGGCGCCAGGAGAGCGAAACGGGGGTCGAGGCGCGCCTCCTCCAGGACCGTCCGCATGACATCGGCGACGAAGCACTCGTGCAGCTTCTCTCCGCGCAGATCCGACACGTGGTCCTCCTTGCCGAGAAAGCGCAGCGCCGGCGTCCTGCCGACGAACCCTGTCACCTCGACGCGATCCTCGAGGCGGTACCGGTACAGGCCGCCCCCGGTGGTGACGACGACCGAGTAGGTCCGTCCCGGCAAAAGATGCTCGGCAAGAACCGGTGCTTTGTCCTCGAGAAACTCGAAGAAGTGGGATCGGATCGCCAGCGGGGTCCGTCCGGCGAAGGGGAGGGTGACGAACGCCTCCGTCGCCAGGAGCCCCTTCGGCTGGATCTCCACGCCGGGAAAGGCCCGGCGCAGCTGCTGCAGGGATTGGGCCGCATGCGCGTCGCCCCAGCAGCTGATCAGCGCGAGACGGGGCCAGATGCGGCCGTAGTCGGCCGGCGCCACGCTTTTCAGGGTCGCGGCGCGGCGCGGCTCCGGGCGCAGGCCCGAGGCGAGCCTCGAGCGCAGCGGCGCCGGGAGGGAGGCGGGTGGATCGAGCGTGCCTCTCTCCAGGTCGCGCAGCAGGCGCGGCCAGTGGACCTCGAGAGCACCGAGGAGGAGGCTCAGAAAACTGGGATGCCAGACGGAGATGAGCCTGAGCTCCGCGGACCTCAGGAGGAAAAGGAGCGTCGCGTATCGAAACACCTCGATGTCCCGGATGTGCCGCACCGCCGGGGGCACCGCCAGGGTGGCGTCGACGATTCTCCGGAAGAATCCTCCCAGGTACTCGCTGTCCTCCTCGAAGCCGGCGCGCACGCCGGAAGCCGGCTCCTTTTCCTCCTGCGCCACGGGAGTGATCGACCAGTACGCCGGTCCCAGCGCCAGGCGCGGTCTGCGGCCGTAGAGATCGACGATCCAGGGCGCGATGGCGCGCCGGAACTCACGCTGCAGATCGCTCGTGCAGGGGATCCATTTGGCAGCATGGGTCGAACCGCTCGAGGGCTCCAGGACCTTCACGCGCGCCCGGGTCAGGACGCGCGGCTCGCCGGCGCGGATCCTGTCGATGAAGGGGCGGTAGTCGCCATAGCGGGACAGCGGCACCCGCGCCTGGTACTCGGCCACAGTCCGGATGTCGTGAAATCCGTGCGCCCGTCCGAACGCGGTGTTGGCGTTGACGCGCAGGATGCGCCTCAGCGCCGACCGCTGGGCCGCGGCCGGATCCGACAGCGCGGCGGCGTACCCGGCGTAGCCCGGGAGGTTCGCCGCCACCCAGGCCAAGCCGAAGGCGCCGGCCCGGAGGCTCATGCGCGCACCATCTCGCGCACCTCACACCGTCCGCGGGTCCACATGCGACGTCCGGCCGGCGTCAGGTTTTCGTAGGCGATCTCGGTGAGACAGACCAACTCGTCTCCGTCGACCCACCCCGGATTGCGCTCGAGAAAGAACGCGATGTGCGGATCGGTCGAGCGCCCCTCGGGAACGAACCTGAGTTCGGGCTTCAGTACCTGGGGCCGGGGGAGGCGGGCGGTTCCGGACGCGGGAAGAAAGGAGGCGCCGAGCCGGTCGGCCGCCAGCCGCGAAAGGAGGGCCGCGGTCTCGGGGAGCATGGGCGCGTCATGGCGCGGATGGAACTCGCGCCAGAAGACCGGAAGGAAACGATAGGTCCGGAATCCCGAGGTGAGCAGGAGCCAGTACAGCCTCCCGGCCGGGTGCCATTCGCGCAGGGTCCGCACCGCCGCGATCCAGGAGCCCGGCAGGGCGGCGGTGTTCCAGGCTCCGCGCTCCATGATGGTGTCGCCCGAGTAGACCACGGTGAGCGGCTCGCCGCCGCCGGGCCCCTCGTAGATCAGCAGGGTGGAGAAGCCCACCAGCCTCCCGGCCTCCTCGAGCACCACCACCCAGTTCTTTTCGCCCAGATCGGATTCGAACCCCCGCCGCGTCACTCCTTCGAAGTGCCGGCTCAGGAGCGCGAACATCGAGGCGCGCTCGGCGTCGCCCAGGTCGCTCCGGCGGACCAGCCTGCCGGTCACAGAAGCGCCGCCTCGGGATGGGGGATGCGATCGTCCAGCGCCTCGACGGCCCGCCGTCCGTCCTCCCCGTGCACCGCGCACAGAAGGCTGACGTAGCGCCGCGCGCGGAACCTCCTCCGCATCTCCCGGAGGAACGGGTTGCGCGAGGCGAGTCCCAGGACGAGCCCCTCATGCTCGAGGGAGCGCGCCCGATCGCGGGCCGCGTCGATCAGGGCTGCGAAGATCGCGACGGAATCGTCGTCCACGGCGAGGTGGGACAGGAAGGCGTGCGACAGCCGCTGCCCCGGATCGGGCAGGCGCGGCAGGCCGAGGACCCCCGAGACACGGTTGAGCCACGGCCGCAGGCGCGCGAGGCGTTTCCCATAGCCACGGACCACCACCTGCTTGAAGGCGCTCTGGTCCCATAGGGCCACGCAGCCGACGACACCCGTGCGTCCCACGGCGAGAAGGAAGTCCTCGGAGCGCGGTCCGGGCTCCGGGACCTGCGCGCCCGGGCCGGCGGAAGGCCAGCGGGGAGCGAACTGGAGACGGCGCCGGTTTCGGTCGAGACAGGCGGCGATCTCCGGAAGGAGTGCTGTGGAGCCGCGCTCGATCGTCAGGCCCGGACGGCCGGGCCGTCGCCTAGCCGCGGGGACCAGAAGGGTGACGAAGGTCTCGAGCGGGCGGTAGGTCGGAAGCCCCGGAACGCCGGTCAGGAGCAGGCGGCGGGCCGCCCGATTGTCGGCGACGATCGTGGTGATGTCGAAGGGCGCCTCGTCGGGCGCCCGGGTGCCTCGGAGCAGGGTGTATCCGCCCGCCAGGAGGCGCCTGCGGCCCCGGCAGGCGGGAGCGAGGCGAAGCTGGCTGAGGTAGCCGAGCCGCCTCGGCTCTCCGTTGACGAACGCCTCCAGGATCGAGCGGCTCCCCATTCCCACCAGACGGCCGTCGGACGGATCCCGGGCGATCACCGTGTGCTGCGTCACTCCCTCGGCCGCCGGCGCCAGAAAAAAGCCGGGCTCCCTTTCGAACGTGAGCCGGATCTCCCCGCCGACCGGGCTGTCTCGCAGCAGGCGGCGCAGATCCTCGTCGTCCGCCCGCGTCGCCAGGCGCAGCCACGGATCGGCCGCGGGCGCCGGAGCGGCCGCGGGCTCGATCAGGCGGCCTGCAGAAGCGACCCCTGCCATCCCTCGACTCCGAGCGGGAAGTGGTTGCGTCCGTCCACGTCGGCGCGGTGCAGGGCATTGATCAGGAAAAAATTCCGGAACATGAAGAAATCGGCTCGGTTCACCGGATCGAACGCTCTCTTCAAGATACTGGGCCAGGAGTAGAACAGGCGCCGGGCCTCGACGCATCCCCGCTCCACCTCTTCGGGGCTCATGCGCGCGGGCCGGAACGGAACCATGTTGTACTGGTATCGATCGTCCAGCCACCACGCGTCGTAGAGCAGCCGACCGGTCTCCTCGAGGCGCCGGTAGAGCGCCGTCCCCGGGAACGGCGTCAGGTGGTTGAAGGCGGTGATGTAGAAACCATGCTCGCGCGAGAAGGCCACGGTGTCGGCGAACGAGGCGGGCGTGTCCAGGTCGTAGCCGAAAATGAACGTGGCGTACAGTCGGATTCGGAA
>DATFVU010000382.1:0-8553 GCA_035260145.1 Candidatus Polarisedimenticolia bacterium
CCACCGCATCGCGGCCAACCTGAGCATCGATCTGTTGCGGCGCGAGAGGCCGTACCGCGAGGCCACGACACTCGACGCGATTCACGAGCCGTCGGCTGCGGACGGCGCCGCCGGGGTCCCGGCCGGGGCGCCCCGCCGCGGCCGCGAGGCGCGCGAGTCTCCGACCGACGAGGCTCTGCGCAGCCGGGAGGTCCAGCGCGTGTTCACCGTCCTGTCGTCCCTTCTCACGCGCAAACAGCGCCTGGCCTTCGTCCTGCGCGAAATCGAGGGGCTGAGCACCTCGGAGGTCGCCGAGATCATGAAGACCCGGGAATCGACCATTCGCAATCACATCCTCCAGGCCCGGCGCATCCTGCAGGAGGAGATGCGCCGGCGCTATCCGGAATACTGCCGTCCGAGGCCCGGGACCAAAGACTCCTAGACGCCGCGCCGCTCTCTTCCGTAGATCACATGATCGGGTGGACTGCGTCCGCCCGGTCGCGACGGGGCCGGAGGGCGATATGACCGGGAAAAACACGAGCCAGGGGGATTGTCAGGCGGTCGAGCCGCTCCTGTCGTCGTTCGCCGCCGGGGCCCTGGACGAGCCCGCGGAGCGGCGCGTGCGGGATCATCTGGCCGCGTGCCGCGCCTGCCGGGAGGAGCAGATGGCGCGCGACCCCACGGCGCTGTTCTACGAGCTGCGCCGCGTCCCCCTGCCCGACGGTTTCCTCGACGATCTGGCGGTTAACGTCAGGCGTCGCATCGAATCGAGGTCGTCTCTCTGGGCGCGACTCGTCGACCGGGCCGCCGGGCGGGGCCCGCGCAGGCTGGCCTACGTCCTAGCACCCGTGATGACTCTTCTGCTGCTCGGCACGCTGTTCCTGGTGAGGCCGGGACGGCCCTGGCGTCAAGGGTTCCGAGCCCATGGCCAGGGCGGCATCGTGTCGCCGTACGCCGTGCCGCCGGGATCCCCGGCGCCGGATCGATCGGGGCGGACGGCGCCGCGCCTGCCCGCGGGCCCCGCCACGGGCGCCGCGACGGCACCGCCTCTCATGGAGGAGGTCCAATCCGGCAGCGCCCGCGTCTATCGCTTCACCGTTGAGAGCGGCGGCGACGAGACCCCCATCTACTTCATCGTCGACGAAAAAATCGACATCTGAAGATTCGGAGGGACCTGTGAAGCGATCGTCAGCCGTCGTGGCCGCGTTGTTCGTGGCGCTTCTCGTGCTCGCCGTGGCCCGCGCGGATGCGCCGCAGCCGCCCGCGGACGGGACCTCCGCCCCTCAGGGGACCCCCGCTCCGTCGGCTCAGCCGGGCGCGGCGGCGGAGACGCCGAAGCCCGCGCCGCTCGGGACCCGCATCTTCGTCCTGCGCTACAAGAAGGTGGACGAGGCGTATCTCCTGATCAGCCCGTACGTCGGGCCCCGCGGCTCGGTCAAGATGCAGCCGGCGCAGCGCACCCTGACCGTCCAGGACGTCCCCGAGAACCTGCCGAGGATCGTGGGGCTCATCGAGTCGTACGACGTGCCCCCGCGGAGCGTCGAGGTCTCGGTGCAGCTCATCCTGGCCACCGCGGGGGAGAGCTCGGCGGAGCCGGCTCCGCCGCCCATCCGGGGCGTCATCGATCGCCTGAACGCGCTCAACACGCGCTGGACCGACTACAAGATGGTCGGCAACGCACGCATCATGGGGACCGAGGGGGAGCGCAGCAGCCTGAAGGTGGGCGACGACTACAAGGTCGATTTCCGGATCGATCAGGTGTCGGACGACACGCGGGTGATCCGCTTCAAGCCGTTCGAGCTGTCGCGCCGCGAGATCGCGGTCGAGGGGAACCAGCGCTACGCCTCGATCATGAACACCGTCCTGAACCTGAGGGACTCGCAGCTGTTCATCGTCGGAGCCTCCAAGGTCGAGCAGAGCCAGCGGGCCCTGTTCATGACGATCACGGCGTCTCTTCAGAGACCCTGACGCGGCGATCCGGAGACGACGCACATGCCCGAGTTCATCGCCAAGGTCGGAACCAGCGACGGAGTCGTGATGGAGCGGACCTACACGGCCGATTCGGAGGACGCCCTGCGCACCGATCTGCAGGAACGCGACTATCTCGTCTTCGAGGTGCGCCGCAAGAGCGGCTTCCTCGATGCGATCCCGGGCTTCGGGAGCAAGCAGACCGTGCGCATGAAGGAGTTCCTGTTGTTCAACCAGGAGCTGGCGGCCCTGATCCGCGCCGGACTGCCGATCATCGCGAGCCTGGATATCCTGACCGAGCGCCGCAAGAACCCGGCCTTCAAGAAGGCGCTCATCGACGTCCGCGACAAGGTGCGGGGCGGCGCCTCCCTGTCGGAGGCGTTCCTGGCGCAGGGGGAGATGTTCCCCGGGATCTACTCGGCGACGCTGGCCTCGGGGGAGCGCTCCGGGGAGATCGCCAACGTCCTTCTGCGATATATCGCTTACCAGAAGACGATGGTGACGCTGAAGCGCAAGGTGACCGGCGCCCTCATCTACCCGGCCATCCTGTTCGTCCTGATGATCGGCCTCATCGCCATCCTGATCACCTGGGTCGTCCCGAAATTCACCGAGTTCTACAAGGACTTCGGCGCCGACCTGCCGCTCTTGACGCGGATGCTGATCGGGCTCTCGGCCTTCGCCACGCAGAAGGGGCTCTTCCTCCTGGCCGGGATCGCGGTCGGAGTGGTCGCCTTCCGGGCCTAGCTGCGGACGCCCCCCGGGCGGCTGGCGCTCGACCGGTTCATGATCCGCGTGCCGATCATCGGTCCGGTGTTCCATCGGTTCGCGGTGTCCCGTTTCATGCGCACGCTCGGCACCCTCATCGCGGGAGGGATCCCGGCCGTGACCGCTCTCGGCATGTCGGCGCGCGCCGTCGGCAACCTGGAGTTCGAGCATCGTCTCCTCGAGGTCGAGCGCAAGGTGCGCGAGGGCTCGAGCCTGTGGGAGTCGCTCGAGGCGACCGGCCTGTTCAACGACATCGCCATCGAGATGACGCGGGTGGGCGAATCGACCGGCTCCCTGCACGACATGCTGGCGAACGTCTCCGATTTCTACGACGAGGAGATCGAGTCGCGCATCTCCACGATCATGGTGTTCATCGAGCCGGTGATGCTGGTGATCATGGGCAGTTTCGTGGTGATGGTGATGCTGGCGATCTACCTGCCGCTGCTGCGCTCCTACTCGCAATCGACCTACTGAGGCGCCGATGGCTCCCACCCGACCCAAGGAATCGGCCTCATCGCAGGCGGCGAAAGACCCGGAGAAACCGGCCGGCGGGGCAGCGGCCGGGACGAAGCCCTCCCCGGAGGCCGCCGACAAGGGGTCGGTCTCGAGCGAGCAGGCCCAGGCCCAGCGCATCGCGGCGCGGCTCGGCATTCCCTACGTCGACCTGACCGAATTCCCCATCAACCACGACCTGTTCCGCGAGATCCCCGTCGACCTGATGTTCCGCTACAACTTCATCCCCTGGAAGGAGGAGGACGGGCGCCTGGTCGTGGTGATCTCGGATCCGTCCGACGTCCTGATGGTGGACGAGCTGGAGATCCTCCTCGGACGGCCGCTCAAGATCTGCGTGGGCGCCAAAACCTCCATCAACGACGTCCTGAAGAAATCGGAGTCGAGCCAGCGCGTGCTCGACGCCGCCACCGAGGAATTCAAGATCCAGGTCATCCGCGACAGCGACGGCGATGAGGAGGGCGAGGAGGCGCTGTCGATCGACAAACTGACGCAGGCCGACTCCCCGATCATCAAGCTGGTGGACTCGACCATCTTCAACGCACTGCAGCGGCGCGCCTCGGACGTCCACATCGAGACGCGCGAGCGCGAGGTGATCATCAAGTACCGGGTGGACGGCGTGCTCTACAACGCCATGGACCCCATCGACAAGCGCTTCCACTCCTCCATCATCTCGCGCATCAAGGTCATGTCCGAGCTGGACATCGCCGAGAAGCGCATTCCGCAGGACGGACGCTTCAAGCTGAAAATCAAGGGGCGCGCCATCGACTTCCGCGTGTCGATCATGCCGTCGGTCCACGGCGAGGACGCGGTCATCCGCATTCTGGACAAGGAATCCGTCAACGAGGAGTTCGCCGAGCTGCGGCTGGACGTGCTGGGTTTCACCGCGGACGACCTCAAGCGCATGAGGAAGTTCATCCGCGAGCCCTACGGCATGGTGCTGGTCACGGGTCCGACCGGCTCCGGCAAGACCACGACACTCTACGCGGCGCTCTCCGAGATCCGCTCCAACGAGGACAAGATCGTCACCATCGAGGACCCGGTGGAGTACCAGCTGCCGGGCATCACGCAGATCCCGGTGAACGAGAAGAAGGGGCTCACCTTCGCGCGCGGCCTGCGCTCGATCCTGCGCCACGATCCCGACAAGATCATGGTGGGAGAGATCCGCGACGAGGAGACGGCCCAGATCGCGATCCAGTCCGCCCTGACCGGCCACCTGGTGTTCACCACGGTGCACGCCAACAACGTCGTCGACGTTCTGGGCCGGTTCCTCAACATGAAGGTCGAGCCGTACAACTTCGTGTCCGCCCTGAACTGCGTGGTCGCGCAGCGGCTGGTCCGCATGATCTGCCCGCGCTGCAAGGCGGACGTGCGTTACACGGCCAAGCAGCTCGAGGAGTCCGCCATCGATCCGAAGAAGTGGACGAACCACGTCTTCTACGAAGGGAAGGGCTGCATCGACTGCAACGGCACGGGTTACATGGGCCGCATGGCGATCGCGGAGATCCTGGACATGAGCGATCGGATAAGGGAGCTGATCCTCGACCGCAAATCGGCGGCCGAGATCAAGCGGGCGGCGCGCGAGGAGGGCATGACCTTCATGCGCGAATCGGCCGTGCAGCGGGTGCTGGAAGGGAAGACCACGCTGCGCGAGATCAACAAGGTCACCTTCGTCGAATAGCGCACGGGGCCGAGGTGAGGCGTTGGACCTGAAGCAGCAGTTCTCGGATCTGTTCGACCGGCTCGGGGTGGAATCGCTGCCGCCGCGCTATCCGGGCGTGGCGGTCGAGATCGCCGCCGATCGGATCAACGCGGTGCGCCTGGCGGTCGATCGCAAGGGGGGGAAGGCGCGGGTGGCGGCGTTCGAGACGCACCCCCTGCCCGACGGGGCCGTCGAGGTGGCGCTCACCAAGCCCAATATTCTAAACGCGACGATCCTGCTGGAGGCGCTGCGTTCGGTGTTCGTCAAGATCGGTCCCAGGGACCACCGCGTGTCGCTGCTCCTCCCCGACGACGTGGCCCGCGTGTCGCTCCTCGGATTCGCCGCCCTGCCGAAGACCCGCCGCGAGCTGGCCGACCTGGTCCGATTCCGCATGTCCAAGTCGCTTCCCTTCAAGCCCGAGGAGGCGGTGATGGACCTGATGCTCCTCGGCTCGGGCCAGGCGCGCCCCGGGGCGAGCTCGGTGTCGGTTCTGGCCGCCTTCGTGCATCGCGCGGTCCTGGAGCAGTACGAGGCCCTGCTCTCCGCCTGTGGTTACTGGCCGGGGCTGGTGAGCCTTTCGAGCTTCGAGTTGTTCAACCTGTTTCGCCCGCTGTTCGCCCGCAAGAAGGTCGCGGATCGCGATTCCCTCGTCCTCAACGTGACGCGGCATTACCTGTCGGTGATGATCCTGCGCGACACCGACATCATTTTCTACCGCTGCAAGCCGTTGACGCAGGCGGCGAACGGCGACTCCCAGGCGGACGTGAGACGGGAGATCTACACCTCCCTGGCGTTCTATCAGGAAAAACTCCTGGGCCGCGGCATCGGCCGTGTTTTCCTGAGATGTGCCGGCGTGCCGGCAGAGGCGATCCGCGAGGCGGCGGGGGCGGAGACCGGCGGCGAGGTCGAGCTCCTCGATCCGCTGGCCGTCCTCCCGCCGAACGGCGCGCCCGCCGTGCCGGGAGAGATGGGTGCCTTGATCGCCCCAGCGCTCGGCGCCGTCGCGGGGAGAATGTCATGAACCGCATCACGCTGAACCTGGCGAGCCGGCCGTTCCGGAACAACACGATCGTCGGCGCGGTTCTGGCGGGGGCGGTCGCCACCCTGATCGCCGCCACGGTCTACAACGGCTACGTCTTCCTGAACTACGGCGGCCACTACCGGGCGCTCCAGAACGAAGAGCGGCAGCACCGCGAGCGGCTCACCGCCCTGACGAACGAGGAGCGGACCCTGTCGAAGCAGATCCAGGCGCGCGATTTCCGCAGCCTGTACGGCCGCGGCGTCTTCGCCGACAACCTGATCCTGAAAAGGTCGTTCTCCTGGACGCTGCTGTTCAACCGCCTCGAGGACCTGGTTCCCTCCGAGGTCATGATGACCGCGGTCCGGCCGAACATCAGCGGCGAGAAGACGGTGATCCGCGTCGATGGCGTGGCCAGGAACCACGGCGGCCTGCTCGCTCTCGAGGAGTCCCTCCAGAAGAATCCGGTCTTCGCCAGAGTTCATCCGATCTACGAGCGGCGCGTGAACCCCAGCCGGCCGGAGATCGATTTCGCCCTCGAGTTCGACTACTTTCCGACCCCGAGCCCGCCCGGCCCGGACGCGGTCGCCTCCGGCGGCGGCCCCGCGGCGGCCTCTCCCGCCCCCGTGCCGGCCGCGCCGACGCCCACTCCCTCGACGATCGCCTCGGCTCCGCCCCCCGGCCCCGCGTCCTCGGCGGCCCGTCCCTCCGCCACGCCAGGGGAGGGCGCGGCCCGGGCTGCCGCGCCGGCGGCGGGGCCTCATCAAGTGATCGGCACGGTGGGACGGGACGGCCGCCCGCGCACGCCCGAGCTCCTGGCCCGGGTGATCGCCGCGCCGGGCGGCTTCTATCCGACCACACCGCCTGAGCAAGAGGCGGCTCCGCCGTCGAAGAAGCCGAGGGGGAAGCCGCGCGATGCCGCGCAGTCCCCCGCCCGCGACTCGACACGGGTCGTCCCCACGCAGGCAGGGGCGGTCTCGTCCCGGGACAGCACGGCACCGTCGCCGTCCCTCTCGGCTGGCGCGACGCAGGCCGCGACGCAACCCGCGCCGCCGCCTGGCGCCGGGACCGGCTCGACGGCCACCTGGCAGGACGGCGCCAGTCCAGGAGCCGGGCGGCCCGGAGCTCTTGCGAGGGGAAGGATCCCGTCTCCCGGCGCCGGCCGGAGCTCGGTGAGGACGAACAGGGGCGCCGGCCCCAAACCCCCGGCCCCGGTCCCCGCCACGCGCCTGGACGTGCCGTTGAAGTTCTTCTCCCGGCCGGTGGGAGACGTGTACGCGGCCCTCTCATCCGCGCATGCGGTGCGCATCGAGATCGATCCGACCGTCGATCAGAAGGCGAGGGTGACGGCCGACCTGTCCGGCAAGAGCCTGGCGGAAGCGTTCGCCTCGCTGTCGAAGCTGACCGGTCACAAGGTCCTGCGGGTCGAGGAAGGAATCTATCGGGTCGTCACGCTCGCCGGCGGCGAGCCTCTCGGCGATCGCTCCGTTCAGGAGGAGCCGCTTCTTGGCTCCGAGGTGAAGCCGTGATCCGGAACGTGCCGCTCCTGCGCGCCAAGGGCCGGTTCGATCTGCGCGAAAGCCTGTGGCGAGTCGCCGCGATCCTGGGGGTCCTCCTCCTCTTGAATCTCGGCTTTTATCTGCTGTTCAACCTGCCGCGCCTGCGCTCGCTCCAGACCCTGGAGAACCGCCGGAACTCCGCGGCCAGCGATCTGCGCGGCACGCAGTCGCGCTGCGAGCAGATGCGCGACAAACTCTCGAGATACGACGACGAGACCAAGAAGCTCGAGGATTTCTACGGAAACGTCCTGGGGAGCCAGCTGGATCGGATGACCTCGATCCAGAAGGAAGTGCGTGGCATCGCCACCGAGTTCCGCATCGACCCGGAGTCGATCGACTACAACTCGCAGGAGATCCAGGGAACCGGGATGGCCCAGTTCCAGATCACGATTCCCCTGGTCGGCGGGTATCCCAACCTGCGACAGTTCATCAATCGCGTCGAGTCGTCCCGACATCTTCTGATCATCGACAGCGTGCAGCTGACCGGGGCGCGCGAGGGCGGGGCGATGCTGAACCTCACGATCAAGATCTCGACGATGTTCTCGCTGCCGCCCCTGCCCTCAGCACCGGCGCCGGCGCCGGCCTGAGGGGCCCGGAAAACGATGGTCCGCCCATGCTGAAGACGAAGAGAAAGGAACTCATCCTCGGGGTCCTCCTGGTCGCCATCGCGGTGGCCTGGTGGCACAACCTCGGGGGCGGGGGCGAAACGGCCGGTCCGGCGGGCCCGGGGGGCGGCGGGCCGGTGCCTCGCATCGTTCTCGAGGACATCAAGCTTCCCAAAGTGAACTGGGCGGCCCTTTCCGCTCCGCGCCCGGCGTACGACCCGTCGGGGCGGAACATCTTCACCTGGGGCGCGCCTCCCCCGCCGCCCACGCCGCAGCCGCTCACCCCCGAGGAGAAGGCGGCGCTCGAGAAGGCGCGCCAGGCCGCCGAGGAGGCGCGCCTGTCGGCGGAGAAGGCGGCCCGCGAGGCGCAGGAGGAGGCGAACCGGAAGGCAGCGGAGGAGCAGCAAAGGATTGCCAGCCTGCCTCCACCGCCGCCGCCCAAGCCGG
>DATFVU010000383.1:0-5269 GCA_035260145.1 Candidatus Polarisedimenticolia bacterium
GTCGATGCTGCTGGCCCGGGCGTTGACCTCCCCGGGGCTGCGCGTGGGGCAGAGAGTTCTGACGGGTTCGGCGCTGTTCGCGCTTCTGGCGCTGATCACCGCGGAGGGGCTGTGGAAACTGCGCCCTCACGCCTTCGCGACCTTCACGCTGTGGTCTCTCTGCGCGGTCACCGGCCTGGTGTTCACGCGTCTCGCCCTGCCGTCGTCGGGGCACCGGGTCGAGCTGTTCGGGACGGTCGCGTGCGCCGGGCTCGCCTACGCCGTGGCGGCGCTCTACCTGCGGCGGGTCGTTTAGGTGGGCTGGAGGAGGGACGGGCGCGGACGATGAAGCGGGTCATCGTGTTGTTCTCCGCGTTCCTGGCGGCCTGCGCCGCCGCGGGGGAGCCCTCGGAGCCCCGCCCGGGGGACATCATCTTCCAGACGTCGCGCTCGTCGCAGAGCCAGGCGATTCAGCTGGCCACGCATTCGCGCTACAGCCACATGGGGCTCATTCTTCGGCACGCGGGGAACCTCGAGGTGCTCGAAGCGGCGGGGCAGGTTAAGTTCACTCCGCTGGCGCAATGGATCGGCCGGGGCGAGGGGGAGCACTACGTCATCAAGAGGCTCAAGGATGCGTCGCGCCTGTCGGATCCCGGCGATCTTGCGCGCCTCGAGAAGGCGGCTGTCGAGTTCGCCGGTCGACCGTACGACCTGTACTTCGAATGGTCCGACGACCGTATCTATTGCTCGGAGCTCGTATGGAAGGCGTACGAGCGCGGCCTCGGCATACGGCTGGGCGAGCTGGCGCAGCTGCGCAGCTTCGATCTCTCGAACGGGGCGGTGAAGGCGAAAATGGCCGAGCGATACGGAGACCGCGTGCCGCTCGACGAGCGGGTGATCTCACCCTCGGTGATCTTCGACTCGCCGCTGCTCGAGACGGTGAATTAGGCACGCGGGATCACCGACCGATGACGGAAGAGAAGCGGTCCGATTCCCCGGGCGTGATCGCCTTTCCGCCCCTGATCTTCGGCGGCACGCTCGCGATCGGTCTGATCGCGCATTTTCTTTTCCCGATCCGCCCGTTCCCGGTCATGCCGTCCCGTCTCGTGGGGGCCGTCCTGCTGGTGGGGGGCGCCGCTCTGGCCAAGTGGGGTGAGACCACCATGCGCCGGGCGGGGACGAACGTCCGCCCCGACCAGCCGACGACGGCCATCGTGGCCGACGGTCCCTTTCGCTACACGCGGAATCCGCTGTACCTGGGGACCACCGGGCTGTACGTCGGCGTATCGCTTCTCGTCGATGCCCTCTGGCCGCTGGTCTTGCTGGCGCCGCTGCTGGCGATCATAGAATGGGGGGTGATCCGCCGGGAGGAGCGCTATCTCGACGCGAAGTTCGGCGACGCCTATCGCGAGTACAGAAGCCGCGTACGCCGGTGACTTTGAAACCCAATCCCACCAGAGAGGTGCATGATGGAGCGTTGGCTGGGCACGTTTTCAGAGCTCATCTACAGCATGATGCGCGCGGTTGTCGGGCTGCTGTTTGCCTGCCACGGGGCCCAGAAGCTGTTCGGAGCTCTCGGAGGCCAGAGCCAGGTCGGGAACCCCATGATGACCATTGCGGGGATCATCGAGTTCTTCGGCGGCCTGGCCGTCGCCGTCGGGCTCTCCGCCGGCTATGCCGCGTTCCTCGCGAGCGGCCTGATGGCATCCGCCTATTTCATGGCGCACGCGCCGAACGGATTCTGGCCCATCGTCAACAAGGGTGAGTTGGCGGCCGTATACTGTTTCGTCTTTCTGTTCATTGCCTCCAGGGGCTCCGGCCGCTACAGCGTCGATGCCCTGGCGAAGAGGCGTCGTTAGGAGTGTGTCCGAGTAATAGCATGTGCCCTGCGGGTTCGTGGCGGCGCGGGGCCGTCTGCATCGTTGCCGCTCCTCCGCGATGTCCCGCATCGCGGTCGTCGCGGCGTCTCGCAGCCAACCGCGCGGCGCCACGAACGCGACCCATGCTATTACTTGGACACACTCCTAGGACAGGAGGTCCGTATCATGCATCGACCGACGGTCGCTCGCGCTTTCATGGTGTTTCATCTCACACTCGGGACGGTCGTCTTCGTCCAGAGCCTTCGGTCGGCCATCGTGGCCGCCGGGATCGGTTCGGCGGCTCCCCCCGGCTGGCACGTGGCGGGACTCGCAGGCGTCGAGGCGCTGGCGGCCCTGCTGTTTCTGTGGCCGGCCACCCTGCGGCTGGGCGGCGCCGTGCTGATTCTGACGTTCGCGGTGGCGGTCGCGGCCCACGCGTTTCGCGGCGAGCTGCCGGGAGCACTCCTGGTGTATGCCGCCGGGACGGCCTTCGTGATGGCGCACGGTCGCGTCGCGGCCCCGGCATCCGCACGCCCCGCATGAAGGGAGACGCCATCGTCACGGAGCGGCTGGAGATCCTGCCGGCGACGCCGGATCTGACGCGCGCCGCGCTGCGGGGGCCGGGCGCCCTCGCGGCGGCGCTCGGTGCGATGGTGCCGCCCACCTGGCCGCCGGAGTACCTCGACGCGGAGTCGCTGGAGTTCACGCTCGACAGGCTCGCGGCCGACCCCGGACAGGCCGCCTGGTGGCTGCATTTCTTCGTTCTCAAGGAGGAGGCCGGCGGGCGCACGCTCATCGGCAACGGCGGATACAAGGGGCCGCCGTCGTCCGAGGGCACCGTCGAGGTGGGGTATGGCGTGGTGAGCGATCACCGGCGCCGGGGCTACGCCTCGGAGGCGCTGCGCGGGCTTCTCGCCCATGCCTTCGAATTTTCGCAGGTGCGGCGGGTCATCGCCGAGACGCTCCCGGAGCTGACGGCCTCGATAGGCGTCCTGCGCAAGTGCGGATTTCGATTCATCGGAGAGGGCTCGGCGCCGGGCATTCTGTGCTTCGAGCTGACGCGGTCCGAAAACCGGGCCCGCGCCGCCGGCTGCGGGAGCTAGCGACCCGCCGGGAGGAGGAGAATGCGAGAAGCCGATCGGGAGGACGAGCGGGAGACGAGCGAGGAATCCGGGAGGCTGCGCGCCGCGATCGACGACCTGCGCGGCCTGCTGGTCCAGGGGGAGCGGCTCGAGGTGTACGCGGTTCAGCGGCGCCTGTTCGCGCTTCTCCATCGCCGCCTGATCGTCGGCGCCACCACCGGACGCCTCATCCTCCTGCAGCGCGGCCTGATCGGCGGATTCGCCCCGCAGGACATTCGCTGGCAGGATCTCAAGGACGCGCGGCTGACCGTCGGCGTGTTCGGCTCCGACATCCTGTTGACGGCCGGGCGCGGCGGCGACCTGGCGGTCGCCGACCAGGGGATCCAGATGGTGGCGCTCACCGGGCTTCGCAAGGACCAGGCGGCGGCCGTCTACCGGATCTGCCAGGCGCAGGAGCAGGCCTGGCGGGAAAAACGCCGGGTGCGCGAGATCGAGGAGATCCGCGCCAGGTCGGGAGGCATCGCCATCGGGAGCGCCGCCGGCACCGCGGAGGGGGCGGCCCTCGGGCTCGGCGATGGCTATCCCGCCCAGCGGCTGCAGCGCGCCAGGGAGATGCTCCAGAGGGGTCTGATCACCGACTCCGAGTACGAGTCGATCAAGGCGAAGATCGTCTCGGGGCTGTGACGGGAGGGAACACCGTGCTCGCGCGGATGACGCTTCGGATCATGGTCGGGTGGACGCTCGCGGCGCTGGTCCCGCGCCCCGTGGCCGCCGAACCGCCTTCCGCCCGGCCACGGGAGACGGTCGTCCTGCTGCACGGCTTGAGCCGCACCGAACGGTCGATGAAGGTCCTGGAGGCGGCGCTGTCGCGGGCCGGATACGAGGTGATCAATATCGGCTACCCGGCGGCCAGGCGTCCGATCGAGGATCTCTCCGACGACCTGGGCGCGCGCCTGGCGGAGATCCGAAGGACGCCCGACCGGCGCGTGCACTTCGTGACCCACTCGTTCGGCGGCATTCTCCTGCGCTACCACCTCAAGGCCGACCCGCTCCCGAACCTGGGGAGGGTGGTGATGCTCGGCCCGCCGAACGGTGGCAGCGAGATGGCCGATCTGCTGACCAAGGCGCCGCTGGTCCGGAAGGCGGGCGGGCCGAACCGACGCCGCCTCGGGACCGGCCCCGAGGACATTCCCGCCCTTTTGGGCCCCGTCGATTTCGATCTGGGAGTGATCGCCGGCGATCGCAGCTACAACCCGCTCTTCTCTTCGCTGATCCCCGGCCCGGACGACGGCCTGGTGGCGGTCGAGCGGGCGAAGGTGGCCGGAATGACCGATTTTCTGGTCGTGCACAGGACGCACACCTTCATCATGAATAGTCGGGAGGTCGTCGAGCAGACCCTGAAGTTCCTGAGGGACGGATCGTTCGACCATCACACGCCCGCCTGAAGACCGATTGCCGGGGAGGGCAGCGAACATGCCGCACGTACGCACGGGAGTGATCGTTCTGGCCGCCGTCGCCGGACTCGCCGCGGGCCCGGGGGCGACGGATGTTCCCCCTTCGCGCGACGAGGTGCAGAAGTTCGTGCGCGCCTACATCGACGCGAGCAACGAATCCGACCCGACGGCGTTCATGGACATGGTCAGCCGGAAGCCGGAGGTCTCCACGGCCGCCACCGGAAACATCAACCGCGGCTGGGAGGCGATCCGCTCGGAGGCCGACAGGCTCGCGGCGGCGCAGGGCACGCACCACGTCACCCTGGGGTCGGCGGACGTCACCTTCCTGGGGCCCGGCTACGCCCTGGTCGTCGCCTCGGTCACGGTCGATCTTTCGGTGGGGGAGAACCAGGCGCAGATGCATGGAGCGATGACGCTCGTCCTCGAAAAGTCGTCCGGGAAGTGGAAGGTTCTGCACGAGCACGACAGTCTCCAGTTTCCGCTGGGGGACATTCCCGACAGCCTTGCCAACTGATTCGGCCTGAAGCCGAGGAGGTCATCGATGGGCTCCCGCGCCAGAGGCTTCTTCATCGCCGGCTCCGCCGGTCTCGCCCTCGGCGGCGTGCTGCATTTTTTCGGGCAGTTCGGGGGCGGCGACAGGCCCCTGGCGCTCAAAGCGGTCGAGGCCGCCATGAGGGCGTACACGATCGAGGGGAAGGGGATGAGCCCCAGCGTCATGGACATCATGCAGGCCTGGGGCGCCGCCTTCGGCGTCATGGCGGTGTTCGGCGGCGTGCAGAACCTCATCCTGGCCTCGCTACCGCAGCGCCCTCTCGGGCTTCCGGCCGCCTGGAGCGCTCTGTGCGCGGCGGTCCTGGTCGGGATCGGCTTCCACTACCACGCCCTGCCGCCGGTC
>DATFVU010000384.1:0-2915 GCA_035260145.1 Candidatus Polarisedimenticolia bacterium
CCTCCCGTTCGACATGATGTTCAGCCCGGACGGCAAGACCGCCACGGGCTACGTCAACGGGCCGGACTTCGTCCAGCAGATGGACGTGCTCGCGAACGGCTACAAGCAGGGGTGCATCCCGTCCTCGAACATCCTGGATCCCTGGGAGCAGGGCAGGGACTTCTTCGCCAAGGGCCAGTTGGCCATGGTGATCACGGACTTCCAGGATCTGGACAAGGTCGACAATGCCGGCATCAACTGGGGCTCGACGGCTGTCCCGACACCTGCGGGCGTGACGCCGTACTTCTTCGTCTGGACCGACAGCGTCGGCATCATGGCCGACACCGACAGCCCGCAGGAGGCGAAGGACTTCATCGCATTCCTCACGACGCAGGGGCAGCAGATCCGCTACGAGACCTCGGGTGACATCCCGCTCGACCTGGCCGAGGCCGAGGCTGTCAACTGGGCGCAGGGGGTCCCGGGTCGTGAGGAAGGGCTCGAGATCCTGAGCCACGCCCGACCGTTGGTGTTCGTCCCCAACCGCTGGGACGTCGTTGGGCCTTACTACGACGCGTGGGGGTTCGTACTCGGGGGTGAGAAGACGGCGCAGCAGGCGATGGACGATGCGGCGCCGGCCATCCAGGAGAACCTCGACAAGGCCTGGGACGACTGGGAGAGCCAGGGCTAGACCGCTCGATGCGCGCGCCCGGCGTCCCATGGGACGCCGGGCGCGTCCCAGACTGAAGCGGGCGGATAGGATCGAGGAAAACTGAGAACGTTGTCAGAGAAGTGGGGGGAGGGTGCGGTGGACCCCTCACGATGGCGTGAGGAGGCGCGATGAAGTGGCGACGGCTGTTCGTGGCGATCGCGGTCCTGTCGTTGATCGCAGGAGCCTGCTCAAGCGACGGCGGCGGCGGCACCGACTCCGAGAACGCCTCGGGCGAGCCCGTGACCCTGGACTTCTGGCTCTACAAGGAGGGATACGGCTTCATCGACCAGGTCGTGAGCGCCTTCGAGGCCGAGAACCCCAACATCCACATCGACGTCACGAACTACCCGGAGCAGCAGTACGGCGTGAAGATGGACACGGCGCTCGCGGCCGGCAAGCCACCGGACCTTGCGCTCGTGGGTCCCGAGCTGATGCACGCCGGCCTGCTGCTTCCGCTGGACGGCATGGTCGAGGAGCAGGGCATCGATCTATCCACGTTCAACCAGGGGATCGTCGGAACGGCCCTCGGTCCGACCGAGTCCTGCTCGTTCGACGGCAAGCTCTACTGCCTCGGCTCCTACACGGGGATGGTCGCGCTCTTCTACAACAAGGACATGTTCGATGCGGCGGGCGTTCCATACCCGGCGGCGTGGCCACCGATGAACGTCGACCAGTTCGTCGCAGACGCGTGTCAGCTGACCGACCCGGACAACCAGGTCTGGGGGGCCGCGTACGGCGACCCGATCACGTTCCTCCCCTGGGAGACGGTCGTCAGCGAGGACGGGAAGACGGCGACGGGGATCGTGAACGGGCCGGCTTCGGTGGAGGCCCACCAGGTCCTGGCCCAGGGGATGCGGGACGGATGCGCGCCCAGCCTGAACATCCTGGATCCATGGGAACAGGGCACGGACTTCTTCGCGCGGGGGCAGCTCGCGATGGTGGTGACGGACTTCCAGAGCCTGAAGAAGATCGAGAACGCGGGCATCAACTACGGGGTCACCGGCTCACCGACGGCCACCGGCATCGAGCCGTGGTTCAACGTGTGGACGGACAGCATCGGCGCGTTCGCGAGCACGGAGCACCCGGCCGAGGCGGAGGCCTTCATCGCGTTCCTCGCGACCGAGGGCCAGACGCTGCGGGTCCGGTCCACCGGCGACCTTCCGCTGGACACCGAGGTAGCCAAGGACTTGGACTGGGCGGGGGGCGTCCCCGGGCGGGAGGAGGGTCTCGACGTCCTGCAGAATGCGCGACAGGGCGTGTTCGTCCCGAACCGATGGGACACGTTCGGGCCGATCTTCGACGCGTACTCGCTGATCGTCACCGGTGACAAGTCGGCACAGGAGGCGCTCAACGAGGCCGCCCCGGCGATCCAGGAGAACCTCGACAAGGCCTGGGACGACTGGAACAGCCAGGACACGTAGGCGCGAGAGATCCGGGGGCGAGAAATGGCAACCAAGGGGTTGATGGCACGGAAGGAGCAGCGTGCCGCCTACCTGTTCCTGTCGCCCTGGTTGTTCGGCCTGGCCGCGTTCTGGGTGGTCCCCTTGATCGCCTCGCTGCTGCTCAGCTTCAGCGAATGGAACATCATCACCTCGCCGCACTGGCTCGGCCTTGAGAACTACCGCGAGATGCTGTTCGACGACCGCACGTTCTGGGTCTCGATCCGGGTGACGCTGAAGTACATGATCCTGTCCGTCCCGCTATACCTGATCTGCGGGCTGCTGCTGTCGCTCCTGCTGAACCTGAAGATCCGGGGGATCAACCTCTTCCGCACGATCTTCTTCCTCCCCGCGGTGCTGAGCGGCGTCGCGGTCGCGGTGCTGTGGGTCGCGCTCCTGAACCCGGACGTTGGCGCCGTCAACACACTCCTGCGGGGGCTGGGCATGTCCGATCCGCCGAGGTGGCTCGACAGCCCGACGTGGGCGGTTCCGTCGGTCGTGCTCGTCGGACTGTGGGGGATCGGAGGCGGGGCCATCATCTACCTCGCCGGGCTCCAGAACATCTCGGCGCAGCTCTACGAGGCCGCGCTCCTGGATGGGGCGGGCCCCTTGCAGCGGTTCCGCTACGTCACGCTGCCGATGCTCACGCCGACCCTGCTGTTCGTGCTGATCTTCAGCCTGATCGACGCGTTCCAGGTGTTCGACATCGCGTACATCCTGAGCAGAGGGGGACAAGGAGGCCTCGGGGACTCGCTGCAGTTCTACCTGATCAACTTATGGAACGAGGC
>DATFVU010000385.1:0-2168 GCA_035260145.1 Candidatus Polarisedimenticolia bacterium
GATCCGGCCGATCTCATGCTGCGGACCGAGGAGATCACCTTCCACGCGTCCGACGGGGTCCTGCTTTCCGGCTGGCTCGTGAAAGGGGCGCCTCGCGCTCCGGTGATCATCATGTGCCACGACTTGGGCGGGGCGCGATCGGCGCTGTTGAGCTCCGCGGTGTCGCTGAACCGCGCGGGGTACGCCGTCCTGTTGTTCGACTTCCGGGGCCATGGCCTCAGCGGCGGCTCGGGCGGGTATCTCGGGGTGGACGAGAAGAAGGACATCCTGGGCGCGGTCGATTTTCTCAAGAGCCGCAAGGACGCCGACGGTGACCGCCTCGGCCTGTGGGGAATCGGCATGGGAGCCTATGCCGGCAGCCTGGCCGCCATCGACAGTCCGGAGATCGCGGCCCTGGCGCTCGACTCGCTCTATCCGGCGGTGAGCACGCAGATGGACCGACTGGTACGCGCCCGATTCCCGGAGCCCCTGCACTTCATCATGCCGGCGTTGAACGCCCTCTACAAGCCTTACCTGGCGCTCAGACCCCCGAGCAGCACCGCGCTTGCCACCCATCTGGGCGATCTGGCGGGCAGGAACGTCCTGCTGATCGCGGCCACCGACCCTCCCGACCGCTATCAGGAGGAGAAGGAGATCTACGCGGGTCTGCCCGAGGGCCCCAAGGGAGGGAAGAACCTGCTCGAGCTGAAGGCGTCGGTCGTCACCGGGCTCTACGCGGAGGACAAGAAGACCTACGATCAGGCGATCGTCCGCTTCTTCACCTCGGCCCTGCCGAGAGAGCAGGGGGCGAAGCACGCACCCGCCAAAGGGCTGCAGGTCCTCGAGAGATAGAATTCATCCTGCACTATTTCCCGATCGCGATTTCATAACCGTATCGGCGTCTCCGGCGACGCGCTTCTGGACGGTTCCACGCCGGTTTTCATGAAGATAGGTTTGGACACACGGGTACGTTCGCGGTATATTTTGCGCGTCCTCAAAGAACTCTGAGCCCTGCTACCTCACACACAGCAACGGGAACGAGGAGGACTGTGTTCTCGACCGAAGCGCAAACCGACCCCCGCACCGTCCAGGGAGATATCGTTCCGGACGAGCCTGATTTCGACGATTTCAGCGAGCGGTTCGGCGCCTCGTCTCTGACCCTGAAAATAGGTCCCCTGGAGATGCAAATCGACGGCTTGTCGAGCCGACAGGAAAGGGATCTGGCGGAGCGCTATCGGCCGTTCGTCGTGGAGGGCCCGGTCCGCCCGGATGTCAGGATCGCCCTGCGGCGCGCCCGGACGGATCATTTCCTCAGGGCGCCCGCGGACGGAACGGTCGAAACCTACCGAATGGGATGCCGCCGGACGGACGACCACCTGAGCCTCTGGTCGTACGAGTTCGCCGGTCGGCTCGATCGTTCCGAGCGACGCGCCGTGCTTTCCATCGTCGAGGAGCGGGGAGAGCGCTTCGATCGCGGACTGGAAAACTTCCTGCGCGTCCTGACGGCGGCCTACATTCTCGAGCAGGGCGGCATGCTCCTGCACGCGTCGGGCGTCGTGCGCGGCGGTGTGGCGCACCTGTTCTTCGGGCCGTCGGGCCGGGGCAAGACCACGGTGACGCTGCTGTCGCCCGGCGACGTCGTCCTGAGCGACGACCTCTCCCTGATCGTCCGGAACGGCGAGCGCTTCGAGGCGGCGGGGATTCCGTTCGGGATGGCGCACCACCGCACGCCGGACACGCGCGATTCGTTCCCGATCGCCTCGCTCAACAGTCTGGTTCAGGCTCCCGATGTATGCCGCGAGCCGCTCACCGGAGCGCGGGCTCTCGCGGAGATCTGCGCCAGCCTGCCGTTCGTCATGCAGGAGACCGGGCAGTCGAGAAAGGCCCTGGACGTCGCCGGGAGGCTGCTCGAGGCCGTGCCGTCCTACCGCCTGCGGTTCCGCAAGGAGCCGTCCTTCTGGGATGTGATCGAGGGGGTGGCGCAGTGATCGATCTCCAGGACGTGCCCAGGAGAAGTCCGAACTCGGCGTTTCGAGTCTACGACGGGCAGGCGACGATCGTCCTGCCGGATCGGGCCGAGGTGAAGGTCCTGAACCCGGTGGGCAGCCTGGTGTGGGAGAGGATGGACGGGGCGCGCACCGTCGCCCAGATCGTCGACGCCATCGTTGACGAGTACGACATCGAGCCCG